>NZ_JAWYAJ010000613.1:0-2485 GCF_034124845.1 Robinsoniella sp. | reverse complement strand
TGATGCAATACCACGGGCTGACAAAAGAGCATATCGTGGAAGCAATTGAAAAAATGAATCAATGATCATAAAAACCAGATAAGAGGGCTGATGGAAAATTATAATATAGAAAGGAAGCCACAGCGTGATTCTTTCAGCCTGTTTCAATGTGGCGCTATTGCATAGAAAACGGCAATAGATAAAGGTATAAAAAATGAAAGTTGGATTTATCGGATTGGGTATCATGGGGAAGCCAATGGTAAGAAACCTGTTAAAAGCAGGACATGAAGTAGTGGCATTTGATGTGATGCAGGAAAACGTAGAGGAAGCGGCTGCGGCAGGCGCAGTTCCGGCACAATCTTCCAAAGCAGTTGCACAACAGTGTAAAACAATTATTACCATGCTGCCGAATTCACCACATGTAAAAGCGGCTGTTATGGGAGAAAACGGGGTTCTGGAAGGTGCGCAGGAAGGCAGCATATTAATTGATATGAGCTCTATAGCACCCCTTGCATCTCAGGAGATTTCCAGGGCATGTGCAGGGAAAGGTGTAAAAATGATTGATGCACCGGTATCCGGCGGCGAACCAAAAGCGATTGACGGAACCATGTCAATTATGGCTGGCGGAGAGAAAGAGGTCTTCGACCAGGTATATGATCTGTTAATGGTAATGGGCGGCAGCGCAGTACACTGCGGCGACATCGGTGCAGGAAATACGACAAAATTAGCAAATCAGGTTATTGTGGCATTGAATATTGCGGCTGTATCGGAAGCCTTTATGTTATCTACAAAAGCAGGCGTGGATCCGGTGAAGGTATTTGATGCAATCAAAGGAGGTCTGGCAGGCTCAACGGTTATGAATGCCAAGGTTCCAATGATTACAGCGGGTAATTTTAATCCGGGATTTAAAATTGATTTACATATAAAGGATCTAAACAATGCCCTGGAAACAGGACACGGGGTGGGAGCGCCGCTTCCAATGACCGCACTGGCTATGGAAATGCTGCAGACGCTTCGTGCCGATGGATGCGGACAGGAAGATCACAGCGCAATTGCAAAGTATTATGAGAAAATTACAGGTGTAGAAATCCGCGGATAATCTGAATATCAGATATCATCAACTAAGGGGGGTCTTTATGGACGTTGGAACTTTATTAATTATTAATCTGGTTATCTCGATTGCTATTATATTGTTTTTAATTATGGCTTTGAAAATTAACCCAAGTATCGCTATGATTATAGCCTGCCTGTATATGGGGATTGCATCAAAGCTGGGTGTCATGGGTACCATTACGCAGATCTCGGACGGCTTCGGCAGCATGATGTCCAGCATGGGGCTGCCCATCGGATTTGGCGTTATTTTAGGGCAATTGCTGTCAGACAGCGGCGGGGCGAGTGTAATTGCAGAAACCCTTGTCAGAAAGTTTCCTGCTAAAAAAGCACTGTATGCCATTGCTTTTACAGGCTTTGTTTTATCCATTCCGGTTTATTTTGACGTCACATTTGTAATCCTCATTCCCATCGGTATTGCAATTACCAGACAGATCAACAAACCAATGGCATATACAACCGGCGCGTTAACGATTGGTGCAACAACTGCTCATTGTATCGTTCCGCCCACTCCGAACCCGCTGGCTGCGCCGGATATCTTTGGATTTGATCTTGGAATCATGCTGATATTCGGATTGATTTTCGGTATTATTACCGTAACGGTAAGTGTGTTTTTATATACGAAAATTCATGACAGGCATTTCTGGAATGAGGAAAAGGATGTAAACCATTCTTCCAATGTTGTAAAAGAATTAGAAGAACAGGGCAAGGTAGTAAAGGAGAACAGACCAAGCTTTTTCATCTCTCTGCTTCCAATTATAGTTCCCATTATCTGCATTTTATGCGGAACCGTGGGCACTGCAATCTTTGGGGAAGAGAACCAGCCCTTAATCAGCCAATTCTTAGGCAACAAATTGACAGCGCTCTTATTAGGCGCACTGGCATCTTATTTATTAGGTTATAAATATATCGGCAAGAAGAATATTGAAGAATCCGCAGGAGAAGCATTAAAGGCTGCGGGAGTAGTACTTTTAATTACAGGTGCAGGCGGTTCCTTCGGCGCAGTAATTAAAGCAACCGATATCGGTACCATTCTGGTTGACAAATTAGGACTGGACACCAGTTCCGCGATTGTAGTATTGTTACTTGCATTTTTCATTGGATTTATCTTCCGTGTAGCCCAGGGGTCCGGTACCGTAGCAGGACTTACCTCCATGACAATTATGGCAACCCTGGCACCAACAGTGGGCATACATCCGGTCTACATTGCCATGGCTTGTCTGGCTGGTGGAAATAGTGTGGGACATGTAAACGACAGTGGATTCTGGGTAGCGACGAACCTGTCAGGGTTAACGGTGACCGGCGGCTTGAAAACGTATACACTGGGGTCATTTATATCAGCAATCTGTATCTTTATATTAGCAATTATAGGAGCATTGGTATTACCGGTGTTTTA
>NZ_JAWYAJ010000612.1:0-2133 GCF_034124845.1 Robinsoniella sp. | reverse complement strand
GGTAATCTGAGTGTAGAAAGTACACCTGGAAAGGGATCTGAGTTTTCTTTTACTTTAGAATTTCCAATCTGCAGTGAAAAACCCCGGGTTCAACACGAGGATCCTGCGGATCAGGAACCGGTTTCACAAAAACAGCCGGATTTAACTTCCCTTAGAATTCTTCTGGCAGAGGACAATGACCTGAATGCTGAAATTGCTACCGAGCTGTTGGAAATGCAGGGTGCAGTGGTACAGCGCGTGCAAAACGGACAGGAAGCCGTAGATCAGTTTCAAAATAATCCTTCCGGCTATTATCAATGCATACTCATGGATATTCAGATGCCAGTAAAAAATGGCCTGGAGGCAACCCAGGAGATCCGTTCAGGCAGCCATCCGGATGCTGGGAATATCCCAATCATAGCCATGACAGCCAATTCCTTTAAGGAAGATATGGACGCGGCATATGCCTCAGGTATGAATAACTTTGTGCCAAAACCAATTAATGTCAGCCACCTGTTCCATGTATTAAGTGACATACTAAAATGATGATATACTAATATATTGAAAACTGATATATTGAAAAAGGAAGCACTCCGAATTTCGAGCGCTTCCTTTTTCCGTTATCTTTTATGAATCGATGACCACCCCGAGAAGTCTTACCAAATCTGCCGCCTGATAAGCGTCTATGACAGCTCCCTGAAGCTCCTGATAAGAATCCGACACTGTGATTCCTGCTATCTGGGCTTTTGTAAAATTGATTCCTTTTAACGGCGTTCTGAAAAAAGACGCCTGATTCATTTTCACATTGTTCAATTCCAGATGTGCCAATTTACATTCTGTTACATTGGCATGTTCTGCATCTGCTTCTTCCATTATAACAACATCCATTTTAGCATGATCCAGATTAATGAATCTCATATTGCAGTCCGAAAACTTCGTATGCTTCCAAGTGCTGCTTCGAAAGTCGGTTCCCATCATCTTACAGGAACTCATCTCACATCTGTTAAAGTATCCGTTTTCCATATGGCAGTTGGATAGGTCGCAATTTTCAAAACGAACATCCACGAACCCCGCATTTTCAAAATCACAGCCAATAAACCTGCAATTTTGAAAAAGTACATCGGTAAATTCCAGCCGGGATAACTCTACACCGTTCAGATTTACATTAGATATCAATTTGTGACTGATACAGTCCTCTTCTTCCTGGACTCTTCGTATGTATGATTGAAAATCTTCTGATACAAGTTCCAGATTTTTATTTAGTTGTGGTTTTTTAAGTTTCATTATTAGTTCTCGCTTTCCTTTATCTGGAAGATCTGTTTATATATTTACCAGTTTATCTGTATACCATTTTAAGCATATCAAGTTTCAAAGTCAATCCTGTCTCTCTCATATATATATTCTCCAGAACTGCCTAAATTATTTTTCCTGTATTGGAAAATAAAAACCAGTAAAAAATTCGATATTTTATGAAGTAATAAACTTACATAGTTAAAATAAAATTGAAAATACGTAATATCTAGACAAAAAATCTAATTTCAATTTTTTGCTGATTCAGATATTATATAATAATAACTACAATTATTATAAAAAGCATATGTAAACATTTGCCCGTATGCTGACCCAAAAGAAGGAGAACGTATATGAAAAAGAGAATGAAACGCATTATTGCAGCTGCAATGGCAGGTATCTATATGATGAGTACAATCCCATCAGTTATGCCTATACATGCCTTAGCAGCAGAAGCAGAACTCATGGATCAGATTGTAACAGAACAGGATACCGCAGAACAGATGGTCACAGAAACAACTGTAACAGAGCCAGATACGGAGTCTGAAACATCAACCGGTGATTATCCGAATGCCGACATAGGGTTGGAAACTACTTCAAAAATTTTAAATGGATGGATTAACGTAGAAAATGATTCTGGTGAAATCACCTATGAAGGCACCTGGAACAAATATTCTGAACAGGGCCACAGCCAGGGAAATGCCCATCAGTCAGATGCTGTTGGTGCAACTGCATCCTTCCATTTCACCGGTACCGGAATCCAATGGATTGGACAAACAGATACTAATTTCACCCAAGCCAAAGTTTATCTGGATGGAGAGCTGGTTGCTATGCCTGACTCTAATATGAGTGCACAATATCAAC
>NZ_JAWYAJ010000611.1:0-19040 GCF_034124845.1 Robinsoniella sp. | reverse complement strand
TAATCGGCTCGCTATAAGACTTGCGGAATGTTCTGCTTAAATGGGAAGGGGATATATGTAAGTTTTCCGCTATGTTTTCTAAGGACAGGGATTCGGATAAGTGGCTGTGGATGTACTTGATCGTATCTTCCACAATCTTGTTCTGAGAAGCTCCGGTTCCGGTCAGGTGGCTGATGGTGGTATCCAGCATTTCCAGCAAGGAAGTTTCCAGGGTGAAAATATCGTTGGAATTATATATGCCTGTCAGGTATTCGGCTCCGCAGGGAGTAATGCCCCTTTTTAGAGACACCCTGGAGCAGATATAATAAATCTGGGAGCAGATATTTTTGGCATCTCTGGATTTTACAAGGTTTCTTTTAAATTTAGTAAACAGGTTATGTATGATGTTCCGGGATTCGTCAAAGCTAAACTGATTCAGGGTGTTTTCAAGGTTGAGCAAATCCATAGAATTTTCAGCGTTAATATCGTATTCATCAGGACTTGCCGTCTGGGTGAAGCGGGCAATATTATTTTCCGTATAAAAGGTCAGTGAGAGGGCATAAATGGCTTCCGATACGGCTGCACTGAATTCCGCGGCGGTATCATGACAGCGGCTGATTCCGATGGCTGCCTGGCTGGAATCCAAAGTATGGGTGATGGCAGCGATTTCGGAACAGTTTTCCAGGATGTAGGCGGGAACCTGGTTACTGCTTTTAGCCAGATAATAGACTACGATAACCAAATGGTTGTAGCGGTAACAATATGCCTTCTCAGATAAGATTAATTTTTTAAAAGAAGAGATATCCGGGTTCGGAGGGGTAATCTGGAAGGCAGCAATATAGTATTGCTCCAGGCATATTCCATACTGGAAGATTCGCTGTTCCAATGAGGGTGACAAAGGAGAGTCTGTCAGTTCCTGCAGCAATTGCTCCTTTAAAAAAGTCAGATCTTCTTCTGCAGCAGAATTGTTTTTTTTGGACGTGAGCATTTTTTTTTGAGCGGCCTGGACGGCCTCAAATAAATCCTTTTTGTTGGTCGGCTTTAGAATGAATGCAGAGACATTATAGTGGATGGCTCTTTGGGCATATTCAAAGTCTGCGAATCCGGTCAACAGGATGACCTGTACGTCCGGCATATTCTCGTATACAAATTTTGCCACCTCCAGCCCGTCTGAGACGGGCATCCGAATATCGGTTATCACAATATCTACGTGGTTTTTCTGAATAAAATCAATCGCTTCGATGCCATCACTGGCTGTTCCTGCAACTTCACATCCTATGGATTCCCAGTTCATAAAATTAGAAATGCCTTTTCTCATAGTGGCCTCATCATCCACAATTAATAATTGAAATATCATAACTTCGTCTCCTTTTTCCCTGCCATAAAATATTGAAAAATCATTTTTCGAATCTTGTCAAAATAAACATTCCGCTACAATTTCGGCAAATCGGTATGAATCGGAATGCGAAAAGATATGGAAGTACATACATTTGGTGTGCTCAGTATATGTAATCTTGCCTCTTCCCCGTATAACAGCTCCAGGCGCTTATCCAGATTTTTCAATCCGATATGGGTGTGGGAGCCATCGTTTTTGGATGCAATCCGGCGTATATCGGGTACGGTTTCAAATCCAATACCGTTATCATTAATGGAAATTTCCATATAACGCTCTGTTTCGATAATATTGATGGATAACTTTCCATTCCCTTTCTTTGGCTCTAGTCCGTGTATAATTGCATTCTCCACTAAGGGCTGAATACAAAAGCCGGGGATCATACATTTCATCAGCGAATCAGGGACCTGTATATCAAAGGAAATTTTATCTTCAAACCGCATCTGCTGCAGATAGATATAGAATTTCACGTATTTCATCTCCTGCTCCAGCTGCGTGTATGCAGATTCTTTTGACAGGGTATTGATCCGAAGCAGTTCACCAAGGGAGATAATCATATCATAGATCTCTTCATTATCGCTCATCTGGGCTTTCCAGGCGATGGTATTTAATACATTAAACAGGAAATGAGGATCCATCTGGGACTGCAAAGCCCGGATCTCTGCATTTTTTAACAGCAATTGCTTCTGGAAATTATCGTTATACGAGATATCCAGTTTTTTCAACATTTGATTGAATGCGTTCATCCATACCTGAAACTCATAATGCATCTTAAGGGGAGGCAGGCTGTCTTGTCGTCCCTGGGAAATTTCATTGATATGATAGACCATTTTATTAATGGGTCTCGTAACGGTCCGGCTCAGAATAACGGCTGTGGTAAGAGCGATCAGGACGATTACGGACATTAAAAGGAGGTATGACTTCAGGGTCTGGTTTAGGTCCCGCATCATTAAATGCTTCGGTGCAGCAACGGCAGAGGTGATCTGCAGTCCCTGCAATTCCTGTGCAGCCACAAAATAGGGTTCGCCCGAAAGCGTTAACTCCTGGAATGAAACGGTGGAATTCTGTTTATCAATTTGTTGCAGCAGCTGTTCACTCTGTACTTCCATTTCCCCATTGGAAAGTACACTCATTTCATTATTATATAAATAGATGAACCATGAGGGATCCAGTCCTTTGGCACAGAACTGAATCCAGTTTACAGGAGCCACATCTACAATAAAAAGCCCGATATGTCTGCCGGTATTGCTGCTGAATATATTTCTGGCGAAAAAGATACTTTTATATTCGGAATAAAGCGACATGCAGATCAATCCGGGGTCTGTCGGGTCTATATTATCCAGCAGTCTCTGATTCAGGTCGAGATCCCGCTCTGAGCCGCCGGAGGTGGGGATATAAAATTCCGTACCGTCATCGCTATAGATGTGTATCCCGTTTATAAAATTTTTACTGGACAGTGAGGTGCTGTAGTAGGTGTGGGACATCTGTTTTTCAATACTGATTTTGCTGTCATTCGTTACCGAATTATAGTTGATGGATTCCAGTGTATTTGAAATCATTGAATTGGACAGAAACATGGGAATGATGGAATCCAATGCATCGATCTGTTCGCTGATCTGCTGGTTAACCTGGCTGAGCTGGGCAGTTATGGACTGCTCATATTCGTTTATCAATATATAGGACGTTTCCTTATAGAAGAAGGAAATGGACAACACCAGTATTACAGTAACAATCAGTGAAATGACAACGGTGATAAATGTACGAAGAGATAAGGTCTTGCGGGTATCAGTAACTTCTTTGGACATATGGCATCTCCTTAAAAAGTATTATGCAGATTCGATGATAATAGAGCCTGTTTGAAATTGTAACCCAAAGCTTCCAGAAAGCAATTTCAAACACGCTCTAAAGGGATTATGCCATATTTATAGGTTGGTATCAATAAATTTCAGAAGGATGACCGGATATTTAAAGAAAAGGTCAAAATTTTCATAGTTTTTGTCTGAAATTAAAACTGTGAAAAAAATTTGAGCCCAAAGGGATCTGAAAGTCCAAGCCATGAATCTTATATTTTATTCACGAATGGTCAATTTAAAGTTATAATTTAGCCATAAGATGACAAGGAGGATTTATATGAAAAGAAAATTGACAAAAAGAGCGATTGCTACAGCATTGGCAGGTATTATGGTTTTAGGACTTACTGCATGTGGAGGAAATAGTGAAACTGCCGGAAAAGCAAGTGAGAAGGCAACAGATGCCCAGGCGACAGATGCCCAGACAACAGATGGCAAAACAACGGAGGAACAGTCTTCAGAAGCGGGCAGTGCGGCAGCCGCAGAAGATGGAAAAAAAGTAGAGTTAAATGTAATCAATTATCATGTTGGTACGGATTATGCGGCAGAATACTATACATATCTGTTTGAGGAATTTAAAAAGACCGATGCCGGTAAAAATGTGGAGTTTAATTTTGAAGAAATCCCTACAACCGATGCTTATAATCAGAAAATTAAGCTGCTGATATCCAGCGGTGACCTTCCGGATATCGTATTTAACGGAGGAAATAATATCACGGAGCTGGCAGCAAAATCAGGAAAAGTTACCGATTTAACACCTTATTTTGAGGCTGATCCTGAATGGAAGGCATTATTTGATGAAACATCCCTGAAGTTTAATACAGTAGACGGCAAAATCTACGGAGTGCCGGTTTCAAAAGAAATCTCTTACATCTATTATAATAAGGAATTATTTGAGCAGGCAGGAGTTGAGGTTCCGGAAACTTCATTTGCAAACTGGGATGAGTTCTTTAAAGCCTGTGACAAATTAAAAGAAGCTGGCATTACGCCTCTTGGCATGGATACGGCAGACAGCGGATGGCTTACGAACCTCTGGATGAGCGCTTTGATCGGCACAGACGGTGACGCAGGAAATAAGTGGATGAATACACTTTACCCCACAGATTTCAATACACCGGAAGTAGAAAAAGCGGCAGAAAACATCCAAAAAATGTTCGAAAATTACACAACAGCCGATGCGATAGGTGGAAAATATGATCCCATGGCAACTCATTTCTTCAATGGAGAAGTTGCAATGTTCCCCAATGGTCCGTGGATGATTCCTGACTTTTCCCAGACGGAAAAGGCACCGGAAGGATTCTATGACAAAGTTGGAATTATGCTGATGCCGGGAGACGGAATGGAAATGGTTCCAACACCCGGAGATATGGTGGGAGCAAAGGACAAGGATAAAATTGAAGCTGCAGTAGCATTTTTGAAGTTTGAAACAAGTCCTGAAAATCAGATTAAAGCACTGGAGATGACGGGACTTCAGCCGGTATCCAACAATCTGGACATTCCTTCTGATTTAAGCGAAAAAGATCCACTGATGGCTCAGGTTCTGGAGATTCAGAATAAAGCAAAGTTAACATATGGGCAGAACCAGGCATATTGGTATCAGAATGCAATCGATACATTTTCTACAGAACTGCCGGAACTGGCATATGGCAATATTACACCAAAAGAATTCTGTCAAAAATTGTCTGATTCTGCAGCTAAAAATCAGGAATAGAATAGAGCGTGTCTATAGACGCGTTCTGAGATAAAAATTGGATTCGCAGGCACAAACTTGCGGATCTAATTTTTTAAAGAGAGATGAAAGGGTGTTGAAATGAAAGTTAAAAATAAGAAGTTATGGATCGTAATGTTTACGCTGCCCTGTATGGCCTTGTTTGCCCTGGTGTATGCAGCGCCTATTGTTACCGTAGTTTATACCTCGCTTTGTGATTATACTACTTTTTCGGGTCCGGTTTTTACCGGCTTGAAAAATTTCCTGGCGATCTTTCAGGATGAAACTTTTTTAGCAGCGATTAAAAATACGCTGGTGTGGGTGCTCCTGCAGTCCACCTTCCATGTCTGCCTGGGATTGCTTATGGCGCTGGTTTTAAGGCGGAAACCGAAAGGATGGAAAATAGTGCGGACCGCATATATGATCCCCAATATTATACCAACGGCAGCAACAGGAGTTATGTTTACCTTATTGCTGAATCCCTCCTTTGGTGTGGTGAAGCCCATTTTCGAGGCACTTGGATTCAATGCCTCTCAGGTACCGAACCTGTTTGGAAATTCCAAATATGCATTTTGGACCGTAACACTTACCTGGATGCTCTATGCGGGCTTTAATACCATTATATTCTTAGCAGAGATGGGAGCTATTGACAAAGAAATATACGAGGCGGCAAGAGTAGACGGAGCAAAGCCCTGGCAGGTAGACCGCTTTATCACCCTGCCCCTTATGAAAAATATATTTGGCACCTGTGTCATACTGGCATCCGTTGCAATGGTATCCCAGTTTGATATCATCTATGTGACAACGAAGGGCGGACCCGGAACCACCACTTTAAACCTGCCCATGTTCTTGTACAAAGCGGCTACCCTGGAGAATAACTACGGGAAAGCCAATGCTGTCGGGGTAGTACAGATCGTGCTGGGCCTGGTATTGGTCATTCTGATACAACAGCTGTTCCGGGATAAAAAAGAGATAAGGGAGGGGAAATAATTGAAGAAAACATCAAAAGTATCCATAGTCTGTGCAGTCATTGCAAAATATTTATTCTTAATATTCTTTGTATTTATTGCAGTAGGTCCGATTGTATGGGCATTTATCAGTTCTTTTAAGAGCTATTCAGAGATCAATTCCTCTGCATTATCCTGGCCATCCACTTTTAATCTGGATAACTATAAAGCGGCTTTTAAATACGCTCCCATAGCCAAGTATTTTATGAACAGTGTCATTATCGTAGGCTGCAGCGTGTTAGTCACTCTGGCATTCGTTGCTATGTGTGCCTATATTATCTCCCGGTTTGAGTTCAAATTAAAGCCGCTGATCGTGCTGTTAATTTCGGCATCCTTAATGCTTCCGGCACAGGCTATTTCACAGCCCTTGTTCTCAATCTTTCAGAAGCTGGGGATTTTCGATACAAAGATCGGGCTGGTCATTGTCTACTCCGCTATGGGGATACCCATGTCATTCTTTGTTATGACAAGCTATTATAAAACCATTTCCATGGCACTGGAGGAATCGGCTTATATTGACGGCGCCACCTTCTTGCAGACCTTTTGGCATATTATCCTGCCTCTGGCAAAGCCGGGGCTGGTAACCATAGCACTTTTACAGTTTATCAATACCTGGAATGAGTTTTACTTTGCTTTAATGCTTACAAGCGGGGACACTGCCCGGACGATACCAATTGCATTGAATTACTACATGGGGACCTTTGCCAATAATTATTCCGCTCTTTTTGCGGCGGTGGTAATGACCGTATTGCCTACAATTGCAGTTTTTATCATTTTACAGAGACAGGTAATGGAAAGTTTAACCGCAGGTGCGGTGAAAGGATAATCACAGGATGGAATTACATAATAAAAAAATATACCCCATAGAACCATGGAACATCACAGAAGACAGGTTTTGTATGGAGAACAACTACAGGAATGAGACAACATTTGCATTGTCCAACGGTTATATTGGAACCAGGGGAACCTTTGAGGAAGACTATGATTTTTCCGTGGATGAGGGGCTGGAAGGAAATTTTATCAATGGATTTTATGAAAGTGAGGATATACGTTACGGGGAATGGAATTTCGGATTTCCCTTAAAGAGCCAGTCCCTTTTGAATCTGCCCAATGGTAAGCCTGTAAAAATATATGTGGACAATGAGCAGTTTGATATGAGGCAGGGGCGCCTGGACTTTTATCAGAGGACGCTGAACATGGAGAATGGAACGGTTGTACGGTCTGTGGACTGGACATCGCCCAATGGGATTAAGATACGGCTTTTATTTGAACGGATGGTGTCATTTGCGGATAAAAATGTAATGGTGCAGAGGCTCAGCCTTTTACTGTTAAACCGGGAATGTGAAGTACGAATCTGTTCCTATATTGATGGGGACGTGGAAAACCATACGAGAAAGACAAATCCGCTGGTGGATTACGGTCCGTTTGGAAAGCGGATTCATGAAACCAGTTGCAGTGCTTCTGAGGAACTGCTGTATTTTGAGGGAAAGACAAAAAAGAGCGGACTGACTGCTGCATTTGGAGTGGGACACAGCTGCCACGGTTCTATGGCATGTCAATCGGTATCTGCGTTGCAGAAAGAGGCGTATGCAGAGCTTACCTGGACATTTCTGGGACAACAGAGTGAGAAACTGGTACTGGACAAATTTATTGTATGCACCTCCTCCCTGGATATGCAGGAGGAGAGCCTGTTTGGATTTGTGGAAGAGAAATGCAGGGAGTGTAACGGACTGGGATATGGTTACTTTAAAGAAAAACAGACAGAATATATGAAGTCATTCTGGGATATAGCAGACGTGGGGATACAGGGAGACGAAGCTCTGCAGCAGGGAATACGGTTTAACCTGTTCCATATTATGCAGGCTGCAGGCAGGGATGGGCGTACTTCCCTGGGAGCAAAAGGGCTTTCCGGAGAGGGGTACGAAGGACATTATTTCTGGGACACGGAAATGTACGTGCTTCCGGTATTTGTCTATACGGCACCGGAACTGGCGAAAAAGCTGCTGGAATACCGTTATCATACTCTGGATCAGGCAAGGGCGCGGGCGAGAGTGCTGGGTCATGAAAAGGGAGCTCTTTATCCCTGGCGGACCATTAATGGGGAAGAAGCATCCACCTATTTTCCACTGGGAACGGCACAGTATCATATCAATGGAGATATAGCCTATGCATTCCAGCTGTATGTAGATGTCTCCGGTGACAGAGAGTTTTTAAAGGAAATGGCGGCAGAGGTACTCTGTGAAACCGCCAGAGTATGGGCGGACGTTGGGTGCTTTGCAGAGTGCAGAGGAAATCAATACTGTATCTGTGCAGTGACCGGTCCCGATGAGTACAATGCAATTGTAGATAACAATTTTTATACCAATCTCATGGCGAGAGAGAATATCCGGTATGCACTGAAAGCGCTGGAACTGCTAAAGGAAACAGAACCGCAATTCTATCAGGAATTTATCGAAAGGCTGTCCATCACAGACCAGGAGACGGCGTACTGGGAGCGCATCGTTGAGAATATGTATTTTCCATATGACGAAAAACGTCAGGTATATCCGCTGGATGACGGATTCATGATGAGAAAGCCATGGGATGATTCCAGGATTCCTGTGGAGAAACGGCATCTTTTATACGAGAATTATCATCCTCTTTTTATATACCGTCAGCGGATGTCCAAGCAGGCAGATGCTATTTTAGGAATGTATCTGCACAGCAACCTGTTTACGAAGGAGGAACTGAAACGGAATTACGACTTTTATCAGGAGGTAACGCTGCATCACTCCTCTTTGTCCACCTGCATTTTTGGGATTCTGGCAAGTGAAATCGGGTATCAGGAAGAAGCTTATGAGTATTTTTCCCAGTCCGCCCGTATGGATCTGGATGATTACCACAACAACTTTTATGCCGGTATACACGCAGCCAATATGGCTGGTACCTGGCTGGCTATTGTAAATGGATTTGCGGGGCTTCGCACCAATGCCGGAATGCTTGCGTTTCACCCCTTTGTACCAAAAGGCTGGAAAGGATATACCTTCCGGATTCAATACCGGGGCAGCGTACTGGAAGCAGACATGACAAAGGAAGCGTGCAGATTTACGTTAATCAGCGGCTGCGAATTAGAACTGTCTGTAAATGGAAAGAAAATAAAATTAACAGAAAAGGAGGCAAGCTGCTGTGAAAAAATATAGAGCGATTTTTTTTGACTGGGATGGTACGGCGGTGCTGTCCAGGAAAGCGCCGGTAGATGAGGTGGTGGTTCCCATGAAAGAGCTGCTGGCCCGGGGCGTGAAACTGGCGGTCATAAGCGGTACTACGCTGGAAAATATTGCAGAGGGAAGGCTGCATGAATATTTTAGTACAGAGGAGCGGAAAAGTCTGTTTTTCGGACTGGGAAGAGGGGCATATAATTATGCTTTTGATGACAGTGGAAAACCTTACCTGCTCAGCCACAGAATCCCTTCCAAATCCGGTCTAATCCGGATTCATGACATCTGCTATGATATACACCGCAGTTTACTGGAGGATTATTCCATCGCTACGGATATTGTATTCAGCCGTCCAAATTACTGCAAGATTGATCTGATGGTTGAAAACAACAGAGGAGAATCCCTTTTTTTACAGGACGGGGAGAAGGAGCAGCTTCTGGTGAACCTGAGCAGCCATGGATTTACGGGAGGAATCAGGGGACTGATTGACCTGGCGGAGGAAATGGGCAGAAAGCACGGTACAACGGTATGCGCAACGACAGACGCCAAGTATCTGGAAGTGGGCATTTCCAGCAAGAGCGACAATGTGAATGATTTCATGGATTACTTTGGCAATCAGTATCAGATCCGGGAAGAGGAATGCAGCTTCTGGGGGGATGAATATATCGGTTTTGATGAATGCTTATTTGGAAGTGACAGTTATATGATAACGGATAAAACCAGACACGGGGAATTCTTCGATGTGTCAGACACAGAAGGTTTACGTCCAAATGAGGTAAAACAGGTGGGAGGAGGTGTGCAAAGCTTCTTAAGATTTCTTGGAGAACAAAATAACCAATAATGGAAGGAGAAAGTTATGTTTAAGAAAAGCAAAAGATGGATCAGCCTGGGGCTTTGTGCAATGCTGGCAATAGGAAGCCTCATTGTACCAGGGATAGAGGTTCAGGCAGAGGAGGCTGCCGGTACTACGTACTATATTGATTTTGACGGCGGGGATGACGAAAATCCGGGAACAAGTGAAGGGGATGCATGGTCATCTCTGGAGAAGGTAAACAGCACTACGTTTGAGCCGGGTGATCAGATACTTTTCCAAAAGGGAGATGTATGGACTGGTCAGTTAAGTCCGAAAGGCTCCGGGGAAAAGGGAAATCCCATCCAGATAGGAGCTTATGGGGACTCAGAAGCAAGACCGCTGATACAGGGGAATAACTGGTGCGGTGAAGATGGAGATGATCTGGAGAACAGGATCTTCAATGCGGCAGTTTACTTTTATAATCAGCAATACTGGGAAATTACTTCACTTGAGGTTACCAATCGGATTCCGGGAGAGAATCCGGATGACCATATTAAAAAATATGGCGTACTGATTATGGCAGAGGATGCGGGAACCTTAGAGCAGATGAACTGCAGGGATCTCTATGTGCATGATATTGTTTCCCATCCCATTGGACAGCAGGCTGGTATCGGCAGGGGCGGAATCATTTACAGTATCAGAGGAAACAAGGTTCCCACGAGATGGAATGATATCACCGTGGAGAACAATATTGTGGGACCTAATATCAACCACTATGGAATCAACTTCATGTCTACCTGGGGCAGCAGCCGTTTTCAGCATGAAACAGGGATTCCGGACAGCGAATATGCAGGCTCAAGATATAACAGCACGAATCTGGTAATCCGCAACAATTATTGTGAGGATATTGGAAATGCGGCTATCTGCCCTACGGCATACTCCAATGCAGTGATTGAGTACAATACCAGCGACGGCTGCAACAGCGGACCAAACGGCAATGTACCGATCTGGTGGGAGAATGGCGAGTACACAGTCGCACAGTTTAATGAGGTATTCGGCTCAGGTGCTTCGGAATCCAAAGAAGATTCTCAGGCTTTTGACGCAGATGTGAATGCAACACTTAATTATATACAGTATAATTATACACATGACAATCCTTCCGGAGCTTACTTCGAATGTGCACTGGGCAGTACATATACCACTCATATACGATACAATATCAGTCAAAATGACGGTTATGGTACAAACAGCTATGGAGGAGGCGCCATTGTTACCATGGGCGGCTGGTCCACCGGCGATAATAACAGGATGTATGTATATAACAACGATTTTTATCTCAGTGAGGGGCATAACAGCTATATCACCAATAACTGGGACGGAACGCCTGTGAATAAAGAGAACTTCCGGTTTACCAACAATGTAATTTACAGCGATGCCAGCTCCAAAGGATGGCACGAGGATTTAATGGGAACGGCTGAAAACAATGCATATGGAGGAAGTGATGCCAGCATTTTAAGAAGCGATGATGAAAAGGCAGTTACGGTAACGGCGGATGATTTTGTAAATATCGGCACCGGGTCCAGGGGGCTTGACAGTGTTGGCGGTTATCAGCTGAGCGATAATTCCAACTGTATCGAAGCAGGAACTTTGATTGAAGATAATGGCGGACGTGATTACTGGGGCAATCCCGTATCGGCTGTAGGGGCACCAAATATCGGAGCTGACAACAGCAGAGCGGCAAATCAGGTTCCAGACGGAACGATTGATTTTGAAGACCGCCCGGACGAAGAAATGCCATTTGCGGAGATGTACAGAGACTGTATCTTTTCCGGAGAGTGGAGAACAGGATCCACAAATGGACTGAAATCTCTTTATCTGGCAGAGGGAGAGACCAGCGGCGTGATTACACTGCCAAAGAGCCAGAAATTAAAAAGCTTTCAGGCACAATGTGAAGGAACTGCATGGGTAACCCTGGAAGCAGAAGGGTATAAGAAATCATTTTTGATTACCTCTGCCAATAACTTTTTCAATACAGGACTTACTTCAGCGGTTGATAATCTCACCGTGACGGTGGAAGGCAGTGCCGGAAGTGTGGTATACTTTGATAACCTGCTTCTGGAAAAAGGGGAATATGAACCGGTAAACATTGCCCTGAACAAGCCTGTCACCACAAGCGGCAACGACCAGTATGAAGGATACAACGGAAACGATGGAAATGAAGGAACCATGTGGGTTCATGCAGGCGATGAGTTAAACGAATGGTGGCTTGTAGATCTTGAGCAGGAATATGATTTAAAGAACTTTGAACTGGTATTTGAAAAGGATGAAGCAGGGGGTGCCTGGGGATATCAGATTGAAGGAAAAAAAGGCCCGGATGATGACTTTGAAATGCTGTGTGACAGGTCAGATAATACAGACGGTTCCAGAGTGCAGACCGGCACGTTCGAAACAACCGGTACTTACCGTTATCTGAAAGTAATCCTGACGGGATTTCCGGGAGATGATTTCTGGCCCGGATTTGCAGAATTCAAGGTATATGAAAAAGAAGCGCCTGAAGAAATCCTGCCCACCGGTATCACCTTAAGCCAGGACGAAGCATTGCTTACAAAGGTAAATGAAACCTTACAACTGGCAGCAGAGGTTACGCCGGAGAATGCAGATCATAAAACGGTCATCTGGGAGTCCTCCAACCAGGGTGTGGCTGCGGTAAACCAGGAAGGTCTGGTGAGTGCCAAAGCCAATGGAACAGCTGTAATAACAGCAGCAGTAGAAGGAACAGAACTAACAGCAGCCTGTCTGGTAACCGTGGAAATTCCGGCTCCTGTCATACCGGTCAGCAAAGTAGAACTGGATAAAACTGCAGTAACCCTCACTAAAACCGGAGAGCAGGTACAGATAAAGGCAGTGGTATCCCCCCAGAATGCTACGGATAAAACGGTCAGCTTCCGTTCTACGAATACAGCGGTAGCTGCTGTAGATTCAAACGGCGTGATCCGTGCAGTGGGAAATGGCAAAGCAGATATAATTGCCACTACAAGGGATGGAAATAAAACTGCGGTCTGCAAAGTAAATGTTGCCATACCTGTGAAGGTAACCGGAATAACTTTAGATCAGACAGAGGTCAGACTGACAAAGAAAGGTGCATCTGTACAGTTAAATGCACAGGTACTCCCGGCAAATGCCAGTGAAAAAGCACTGACCTGGAGTTCCTCCCAGCCAAAAACCGTATCCGTATCCAACACCGGAAAAATAACGGCACTGAAAAACGGAAGGTCTGAGATCACCGTAAAGACATTAGACGGAGGATTTGTCAAAAAATGCCTTGTGACGGTAGAATATAAAGACGCAAATGTAAAAAAACCAGGAAAAATATCCAATGTAAAAGCATCAGGCATTTCGAGAAAATCCTTGAAGGTATCCTGGAAAAAAGATAAAAGCGCCGATTATTACAAAGTTTACCTCTACAATAAAAAAGATAAGAAGTGGAAAGAGGTAAAACGCACCTATGACACCAGCATCAAGCTATCCGGACTGAAGGAAGGCTCCGCGTTCACCTACCGGGTTGCCGGGGTAAATGCCGGCGGAACCGGAAAGAAATCCGCAAGCCTGACTGCAGTAACAAAACCGGGCACAGTGAAACTGAAATCGGTGAAAAAATCTACCCGGGGCAGGGCAGTACTGAGCTATACCAAAGTGAAAAACGCCAGCTATGTGATCCGTATGAAAACCGGGAAAGGTTCTTACAGAAATATTGGAGAGACGTCTAAGACAAAGTTCTATACTTCAAAGCTTAAAAAAGGTAAAACATATACCTTTAAAGTACGTACCTACATCAAGCATGGCAAAGATAAGATCTGGGGAAATTATTCTAACACCGTAAAATATCAGGCAAAATAGAAGAAAACATCAGAGCGTGCCGTATATCTTACGGCGCACGCTCTGGAAGGGAGAACGAGCTATGAGAAAAAAACATGTGATAGCAGCTTTTGCATCAACCCTATTGATTCTGGGAGGAATTTCCGCTATACCGGCAGAAAAGGTGAATGCGGCAGAGGAAGTGAATGCAGCAGAAGACGTAAATGAGACAGAAGACGTAAATACGGCAGAAGACATAAATACGGCAGAAGACGTAAATACGGCAGAAGACGTAAATTCGACAAAAGATGTAAATGCGACAGAAGCAGAAATCCGTCAGACGGTCATTGATTTTGAAGATCGGGGCGGCGAAGATCAGGCGCTTACCGGGATCTATGGAGGATGCGATTTTGGAACCGGTGGATTTTTTACCGGTACATCTAATGGAAATGTAAAATTATGGGCGGAAACCCTGACTAAGGATGCCCAGGTAAGTAAAATAGCAATACCCTATGGGAAAATATTCCGGGGATTCTCAGCATTTTCAAGCAGCGGGGCAACCGTGAAGGTAGTATCGGGATCGGAAAGCAATAGCTTTTCTGTGGGAACTGAGGAACAGGAGTTTCGGACAGATTTTAACAACGATGAAATGGCGGTGTATCTTGTGATGGAAAGCCAGGCAGGTCCCGCTGAGATAAAGCTGGATAACCTGATCCTGGAAGATGTGGATATGTCAAAGCTAAACGTATCACAGAACAAACCGGTAACTACATCCGGTGACAATCAGCGCCCCGCTTCAAATGGAAATGATGGAAATTACGACTCCATGTGGATCAACAACGGATCAGGTGCTGATAAATGGTGGCAGGTGGATCTGGGACAGGATTATGACCTTCTGGATTTTGAATTGACATTTGAAAAGGAGGAAAGCAATCCCTGGAAGTACAAAATTGAAGGATCCTCAGACGGAGTGAATTTTACCATGCTGTCTGATCGGACAGGGAATACCGATGGCAGTAAGACTCAGACCGGGATATTTGAAGAGAATACCAAATTCCGTTATGTGAGAGTAACCATTACCGGGCTTCCGGCAGAAACTTATTGGTGCGGTTTTGCAGAGTTTAAAGTGTTTACCGACAATCAGTTAACCAATGTCGCCCTGCACAAGAATGCGGAACAGTCCGCAGGAAGCAATGCACCGGGATTGGCGGTAGACGGAGACACCAAGACCTTCAGTGGAAATACAGGCACCTTCCCCTACTGGTGGACCGTGGATCTGGGGAGCAATTACAATGTTAAAAAACTGGAGATCGAATGGGAAGATTTAAAGGATAACAATACAGATCTGGCTGAAGACTGGAAGTATACAATTGAGTATTCCAATGACGGTGGAGAAAACTGGGTCACCGCAGTAGATTATTCACAGGAATCTCCTTACACCGACCCCGCATCTTCGGTGGTGCAGACGGCGGATGTGGATATTGAATGCAGTAAGATCAGGGTTACAATTACAGGTACGCCGACTCAGAGACCGCTTGCATGGGCAATCATTCCGGAATTCAGAGCATTTGCAGTAGATAGCAATGTGCCAACAGAAGCTGGACAGGACTTGAACTTAGACCTGGCTTTTGGACAGCCGGTAGAAGCGTCAGGTACAGCAGAAAATTACAATGAAGAAGCGGTAACGGACAACAATCCGGCTACTTCATGGAAACCGGAGGTTACAGAAGAACCGGCATATCTGCAGATTGACCTGGGCAGAGAATTCAACATTCGAAATCATAAGGTGGACTTTGCAGAAAATACAACAAAAAACAATTATCAGTTCCTGGTATCCTCAGATGAAAAGAACTGGACCATTTTGTCTGAAGTATCCGGGGAGACAGCGGAAGATGAAATTCAGATACCGGTAACAACGGCAAGATATGTAAAGTTTCTCTTCCCAAATCCATCAGCTGACCTGGAAGTCACCGGTATTCATTTTGACGGTCTGGATGCAGGTGTGCCAAGCGGAAAAAATATATTAATTCTGGCACCCCACCAGGATGATGAGATGCTGATGGCAGGAGGAATCATCAAACGGGCAGTAGATGCAGGTGACAATGTAAAGGTGCTTCTTGCAACCAATGGCGACTACAACGGCCAGGGAAGCGGTCAGGGCAGAATTGTGGAAACCATCAATGCACTGAATGCGCTGGGGCTGTCCAAAGACAATATCATGTTCCTGGGATATGCAGATACAGGCGGCCTTGGAGGTACACAGACATACTGGGACAGTTTTCTGTATCAATTATATACGGGTGAAGACGATGCTGTTTTAACCAGCAGATTTGGCAATCAGTACAGCTATGGCAATCCTGATATTAAGCAGGACTATCGCTTTGAATTAACAGGTGAGCATTCCTTATACACAAGGGCAAATTTCCTGAATGATTTAAAGACTGCTATTCTTAACAGCAATGCCACGGACATCTATGTCCCATCCAGATATGATATGCATTTTGACCATGCCTACCTGGACCTGTTTGCCATAGAGGCGATCCAGAGCATTAAGAAGGAAAATCCCTCCTATAATCCGACGATGCATGAAAGTATTATCCATTCCTGTGCAGGAGATGGAAACTGGCCGGTGCTAAACAGCGATGAAGCGGGTATCCAGGCATTTAACATGCCACAGGGCCTGGAGGATCTGACAATGTTTAAATGGTCAGAGAGAGAAAATGTCAATGTGCCTTATTCTATGAGACAGACGCCGTTTTCTTTTAATTTAAAAGATCAGGCACTTCGCCTGTATACCTCACAGTATTACGGCTATATTGGATCCTTTGCAAAGGTAAATGAGATTTTCTGGACCAGGGATTTTACCAGCTTCGCAATGAATGCGGCAGTGACGGCTTCTTCAGAAAAGAGCAGTAAAGACAGGAAGCTGGATCAGAGTGCCATAAAAGCAGTTGATGGCGTCCTGGACGGAGAGGCCGGAGGACTTCCCTACGGGCACATGAGATTTGCACATGCAGAATGGGTAACAAACCAGGAAACTGCAGGGGCATGGATCAATCTGGACTTCCAAAGTAAGACCGATATCAGCCGGATAAAATTATATGACAGACCGGATATGAATAACCAGATCACAGGCGGTAAACTGATATTCGATGACGGTTCCGAAATCGAAGTGGGTGAACTGCCCAACAACGGAAGACCTCTGGAGATTGCAGTGAATAAAAAATCCAGCAGTGTTAAATTTGTGATCACGTCCGTATCGGACAGCACAACCAGCACCGGTCTGGCTGAAATAGAAGTAGAATAATTGTAATGCCGCAGGGCAGTTGATTTATGACTCTGTCTGGCTGTCCGTGCTGTGTGATGCAGTCATGTGATTTCAGATGCAGTAAATCTGCGTTTGGAAACTGCATGGCTGCATCCTGCAATGGGAACATTCGGATGTAACGAAATAATTCAAACAGGGAGAAAAGATGAAGTATATACGATGGAGTGTTGTCTGCATCCTGCTGCTTGGATTGGCAGCAGGAATTTTCTACATATGTTTAAAAGATACCGATACTTATATTATGAAGTTAGGCTCGATAGAAATAACAGACGGGCAGTTTCAGTTTTATTTGGATAAAAACAGAACAGATATAATCAGCAGTTATCAAAAACCCGGCGAAACAGTGGACGATGAATTTTGGAACCGGCAGGTAAAAGAAGGAATGTCCGCAGCCACGCTGCTAAAAGCACAGGCGAAACAGGATTGCCTGAGGGAACAGATGATTTTTATTCTGGCAAAGGAAAAAGGACTTAGAAAAACAGTTACCTTTGAGGAAATAAAAGAAGAGATGGAAAAGGAAAATTCAGACAGGGAGAACTCTGTAAAAAGCGGAAAAATCGTATACGGTAATAAAAACTACAGTATGTTAACATATATGAATTACTGCATCAGTAATTTATCCAGGGAATTGATAAAGCTCATGGAAGAGGATGAATTAAAATATACAGATGAACAGATCCGTTCATACTGCGAAGAAAACGGAAAGGATATAAGTGGACTAGATAGCATCGAGATCCGGGATAAATACGGGATAGTTTTTAAAAATGATCTGCTTATAAGATATGCAGATGCTTATATTGAAAAGCTGGGGGTTGCAGTCAATCAGGAGAAATTTGATGAGTTTGCGGTGCAATAGATATGTAGGTATTTTCGTACAAGCAGTCTGGGAGTTGTGCGTCACACATTGTGGTTTGGGTTTCCCACACCCATCTTTCCGAGATTCAGTCTATCGCCACAAAGCTGGTTTTCTCAGCAGGTTGTAACCCCTGGGCTGTGGCTGGCTGTTCTTTATTGGATGCAGCGTAGTATGTTTCGGCTGTTTAAGCGTAAAAGAAGATGAAAGTTTACTCCTTTTTCTGATCACAGAATGAAAACAAATCCGTTTTCAAGATCAGATGCATTACGCCAATCGCGTTCAGCATCCCCCCCAATTTCATCGATATTGCTTCGGCGTAAGACCAGTATATTTTTTAAATACTTTTGAGAAATAGCTCTGATCCTCAAATCCCACTGCGATGGCGATGTCGATTACAGAATAATCCGTATTCGCCAGCAGCCGTTTACTTTCTTCGATGCGCACCATATTCAGGTATTCTTTAAAAGAAGAGCCGCAGGACTGCTTGAAGACAGTGGAGAAGTATGCGGGATTGAGATGTACATCATTGGCAACTTCCTCTAATGTCAGATTTTTGGAATAATTTTTGGATATATAGGCAATTGCCTTTTTCATAAGCTCATTGTTTTTGGATGGAATATAGTTAAACATGGATTCGGTGAATACCTCCACGCTTTCCTGAAGCTTATAACACAGTTCATCCAGGTTGTTGATGTTCTGGAGGTTCTGTAAAAAGTGGTTGTTTATTTTTAAAATGCTGTCGGTGGCGGCACCGCCCTCAATAGCGGCGCGGGAAAGCAGCGAACACAGCTCTATTGCCCTGGATTTCAGGATGTCCATGCTGTTTCCGCCGGAAAATAGTACATATCCCAAAAGGTCGTTGAGGATGCCTTTTGCCTCCGGTACATTTTTCGTTTTTACTTTTGTAATCAGTTCTTTTTCCTTTTCATAAGGGTAGCTTACTTTTTCTTCATCTCCAAAGGATTTATACATCTGTATGGATTCATTGATTTTTGATTGCTGATGTAACTTACCCTGGTTGATAATCAGCTGCTGCCGGCTGTCTGAAATTAGGTTAGAGAACAGATAATAGAG
>NZ_JAWYAJ010000610.1:0-5135 GCF_034124845.1 Robinsoniella sp. | reverse complement strand
AATGACATCCTCTTTCAGATCCAACCCGATCATATGGATGTCCAGCCCCTGCAGGATCTTCAGATAATAACACATGGCAAAGGTCAGATAAGATTTTCCACAGCCAAAATCAATGATCGTAACTTCTCTTGACCGGTTCAGCTGCGGCATAATGTCTTCCACAAACTCCAAAAAACGGTTTATCTGACGAAATTTATCATATTTGGAATTTACAATCTTACCCTCTGAAGTCATTACACCCAGATCCACCAGAAACGGAACCGGCTCTCCTTCCGGAAGCACATACTTCTTTTTTCGGTTATGCTGTAGGGAAGCCGCTTCTTTGGGTTTGTCCCATCTTTTTTTCTTAACGGTTATTTTTCCTTTTTTGCTCACTAATACTGTAACCGCATATTCTACTGTATCCAGCTGTAACTGTTTATAATCAGTCTCCATCCAGGATTTCAACAGCTCTTTTATCTCTTGTTTCTCAAAGTTTTTATGTAATTCTTTTTTTCCATCTGAAATTGTAGTTTGGAACTTTAATATTTGTTTATTTATAACCGGGCGGATTTTTATTTTAGACGGGATGTCCGCTTTTTTTGCCCCGCTTACAACCGCCTGCAGCATATTTTCATCGAAATGTAATTCTAATATTCTTATCAATTCTTCCATTTTCATTTCCCCTTAACGACAAGACAGGTCTCATAGATACTCCCCATGAATAGACCATGACTCTATTGTACTGGCTTTGCTTCAAAACCTCAACATAAATTTTTATAAAATCCAACTTTTTTAGACAATACATACGGTAAACCTTACTTTTAAGAAACCGGTGTAATTTAACCACCGGTTTCTTAAAATTCCAAAGAGGCTCGGACCTAGTACCATCTCCTGCAATGGCGGTGTCTGCAGCGCCGCTGGAATATCTCATTATAGAGCATTACTTCTACAAAATCACGCAGCCAGTTCTTTCCCGGCGGGTACCTTCTTCTGCTTTCCTTATTCATTGCAAAAAGATCATCTTTATCTTCTTCCTCTTCTACCGGTGCATCGTCTTTTACCTTATCATAAATGCTGTTTACCGTTCTCATTAAATTAATTTTATCTGGCTGTTCATCAAACATTGGACTTCCTGCATATTCCAGATCGTCACATGCTTCTTCCACATAAAGCTGTATCTTCTTGGCAATATCCGGATACATGCCTTTCAGCCGTTCCAGGTCATGTTCTGATTCCTGCTCTTCTTTTTCCATATCATCGTTGCCAAATACCGGATTTATCGCGCCCCTCATCCGGTCTGCCGAACCGTTTGAATAATGCATATATCCCGGCATCATACGATTTCCGGGCATTCCCATTTCCGGGCGCATCTCGTTTTCAGGCATTCCCATATGGGGATTCATTTCGTTTTCAGGCATTCTCATACCAGGCATCATCCCATTCTCCGGCATTTCCATTTCCGAGTTCATTTCGTTTCCCGGCATTCCCATATCTGAGCGTATCTGGTTTCCGGGCATTCCCATTTCCGGATTCATTCTCATATCCGGCATTTCCATGTCTGACTCCATATCGGATTCCATGTTGGAGCCGTTCCACATCTGATAGTTTGGCATGGAACTGTTGTAATTCATCTGGTTTGTACCGTTCTCCATGTTGGGTCTTACCTGGATTCCAGGCATTTCTGTATTTCTATTTCTGCTGTTACCGGAAAAACTCATATTAGGCTGCATTTGTCTTCCTGGCCACATCTGATTATTTGGTGTAGCTGATCCTGGCCATGGCTGATTCGTGGGTGAACCTGTTTGTGGCCATGCCTGATTGTTCGACGTACCTGCTCCAGGCCATACCTGATTATTTGATGTGCCTGCTCCAGGCCAGGTACGTCCATTTGGCATATTCATCTCCGGGGACGGCTGGCTTTGAGGCATATTGATATCACCATTCATTTCGGCTTCGGGAGTATCATACATATTTGATTCATCCATCCATGGATTTCCCCAGTTTTGGGGCATTTCCATATCGGTTCTCATCCGATTATCCGGCATGTTACCGTTTTGCCGTTCAGAATACATATCCCATCCCATGTCCGAATCCATATCCTCTGAACTATCAATTTCTCCTGGCTGCCCGGCGCTTTCTACCTCTAAATTTCTGGATGCCCATGGCTGTGGTCTATCCCACTCCGGTCTTTCGCTCCACTCATCCTCACGCTGCCACGGCTGCTGTTCACCCCAATTTTCTTCTTCTTGCTCATTTCCATATGGCTGCCATGGCTGTGGTGTTCCAGGTCCCGTTCCAGGTCTTAATGAATCTGGTCTTTCCAGATCGGAGCGATCCGGTGTATCCCCCATTGATGGCCAGATTCTCGGTATAGGCTGTGATGGCAAAGGCGGCCAAAATGGTTTCTGTGGCTGTTCCCCGCCTTGCTTATGCATCATATCGTCACAATTAGGATAGCACGGACAATTTTCTATTTGGCTATGGGGATTGTTTTTATGTTCCTCCATAAACTACTCCTTTAATACGCATTTACTATAATATATGCTGCTGTCTAAAAAAGTGAAGCGTATACCGGAAAATTACTTATATGAAATTTTACTGATTTCTCTTTTAGTAATCCAGACCAAGTATTGGAGTTGCCACATAGACATACGTTTTGTCTTCTTCTTCATTATAACGCATAGCTATATTTACATTGACCGCCTGATCTTCCTGCATCACATAATCAGATACATAAGTCGTATATGCATAAATGGTATAAAGCTTCATATCCCTGTGTTCTGTTACAATTTTGGCACCCATTTCCCCCAGAATCCCATCTGCTACTTCATTTCTTTTATCTAAATCCAGTTTCCCATCATAAGCACCGATTACATTGGCGGAACTTCTGCTGTCCTTTGTATAGTCACCCAGAATTTTTTCCAGTTTCTTTTTATGTGCAAGGGCACTTTCCATATCTTTATCCAGTGCAATACTGGCTATCATATACTGTTTTATCTCTTTCCCTTCTTCATTTGTAATAAATCGAAGTGTTGTGACAGCGTGTTTTGCCTTTTTTGTCAGAGAAATTTCCTGTCTATTTTCTTCATATGTCCAGTCTGTCTCCAGACCTCTTGTAATACCAAGTTTCTGCGCTATATCACGAAGAAGCACTTCCCGTTTTTCAATTGGGAGATATTCATCATCGTATGTTCCATAGTATTCCACCATACTTGTCTTCTGCTCACTTCCAACAGTGTGGAAAACTTGGATAATCTTGTTTTCTTCCGCCGCTGCTTTCCCCTGTATGATTTGAAATCCTGCTACGCCCCACAAAAGGACAATAAATGCAACCCATATTTTCTTCATACAAAAACCCCTCCAATTCGTAATATCTAAGTATTACCAATGGAAGGGGTTTTATACTATTTGCCAGCCAGTTCAATTCGAATTAATGCTTTCCGCAAAGCCATCTCAGCACGCGTCACATTTATTTCTGAAGTGTTGGACTGAATTCTTCTTTCGGCACGCTGCCTTGCTTCATTTGCACGATTTATATCTATTTCTTCCGGCCACTCTGCAATTTCTGCAAGTATTGTTATTTTTTCTTTTAAAATTTCTATAAAACCTGCGTGAACCGCAGCTTCTTTTTTGCCGGAAGCTTCTGTAATGGTGACAATTCCCGGAACCAGAATGGTGGTCAGCGGAATATGGTTCTTATAAACACCTATTTCACCTTCGGAAGTATTGAGTTCTACCATACTTGCCTCTCCCTGATAAAATATCCGGTCCGGAGAAATGATCTCCAATTCAAAAAATTTTTCATCCGCCATAAAACTCCTATCTGTCCATCTGTCCCAGACCTGGACATTGCTGAACGACTGTTATTTTACACGCGCCAGTACATCGTCTATGGTACCTGCATTTAAGAAATAACTCTCCGGGATCTCATCGTGTTTGCCATCCAGGATCTCTCCAAATCCCCGGATCGTTTCACTGATTGGCACATACTTACCATCCAGCCCTGTAAACTGTGTTGCAACGAAAAACGGCTGTGAAAGGAATCTCTGTATCTTTCTGGCGCGGTTTACGATCAGCTTTTCATCTTCTGACAACTCATCCATACCTAAAATTGCTATAATGTCCTGCAATTCCTTGTATTTCTGCAGAATTTCCTGAACGCCCCTGGCTACCCCATAGTGTTCCTCTCCCACGATCTGGGGATCCAGGATACGGGAGGAAGAATCCAGCGGATCCACTGCCGGATAAATACCCAGCTCCACAATGGAACGGGATAATACGGTGGTGGCATCCAGATGGGCAAACGTAGTTGCCGGAGCCGGGTCTGTCAGGTCATCCGCCGGTACATAAACAGCCTGAACAGAAGTGATGGAACCGTTTCTTGTGGATGTAATACGTTCCTGCAGGGCGCCCATCTCGGTCTGGAGCGTGGGCTGGTATCCAACTGCGGATGGCATACGGCCTAAAAGCGCCGATACTTCTGAACCCGCCTGTGTGAAACGGAAAATATTATCAATAAAGAGCAGTACATCTTTACCGCCTTCATCACGAAAATATTCAGCCATGGTAAGCCCCGTAAGCCCAACTCTCATTCTGGCTCCCGGCGGCTCATTCATCTGCCCGAATACCATGGTAGTTTTATTAATAACGCCGGATTCTGTCATTTCATGATAGAGGTCATTTCCTTCTCGTGTTCGTTCCCCTACACCGGTAAATACAGAATATCCGCCATGCTCTGTTGCAATATTACGTATCAGCTCCTGAATCAGTACGGTTTTACCTACTCCGGCACCACCGAATAATCCAATCTTTCCGCCCTTTTGATAGGGACAGAGCAGATCCACTACTTTAATACCGGTTTCCAGTACCTCTGTGGAGGTGGACTGCTCTTCAAAAGACGGCGCCTTTCTGTGTATCGGCAAGTATGCTACATCCTTAGGCGCTTCTTTATTGTCTATGACATCTCCGGTTACATTAAAGATTCTTCCCAGTGTATGTTCCCCAACCGGTACGGTTATGGGAGCGCCAGTTGCCAAAGCTTCCATTCCCCGGACTAAACCGTCTGTAGAACCCATTGCAATACATCTGACCGTATCGTCACCCAGATGCTGTGCAACTTCTACCACCAGCCTTTCACCGTCGTTTCTTTTAAT
>NZ_JAWYAJ010000609.1:0-2481 GCF_034124845.1 Robinsoniella sp. | reverse complement strand
ATCTGCGATTCTCTTTTCGGCAGTTTTCTTTTCAACCTGATACAGCCTGCTCTGAAATACCATATTTTCCATTAAAGAAAGGTGCTCATCAACAGATATTTTCTGGGAAACACAGGCAATCTGCGTTCTAATCCATGCCGCTTCACTGCTCAGATCTTTTCCAAATACTTTTACCTTTCCGGAACTGGGCTTATAAAATGTGGTCAATATTTGGATAAGGGATGATTTTCCTGCACCATTTTCACCCAGCAGGGAAAAAATATTACCGGTGTTTACGTTCATGTTTAACCCATTTAATGCACAGACTCCATTTTTATATTTCTTGACCAGATCCCTAATTTCAATTGCAAACATGCTATTCCTCCTCACATATAGGAAAAATGATTTCCGTCACGTATTTCTGGGGGTTACCTTTCAACAGCATTCCGGGGCCTTTTATATAAACCTCCCGAAACGGCATCTGAACCTTCCAATTTCTCTCTTTCACATATTGTTCCATAGCGGCATATGCATTTCCCAGTGTTTCATAAGGGCCTGTATGAGTGGTACATAGTGCGCGTACCCGGGGCATTTCTTTTCTTTCAATTCCATTTCCCTTTGGGATCTCCTCCGTAGGCACACATAATTCCATCTCGGCATACTTCGTATCCGGATTCATTTTATAATAACAGAAAAATGGTGCACCATTAGACCTTCCGCTAATCGACTTGAACACATTGGGAAATACTTTATTAGCCTGATCTGACACGCCTTTGTAACGTACAAATACAATTCGAATTGGTTCTATTTCTTTAATTTCCATGTGATAACTCATTTTTATACCTCCTGTATATCTCTTTCTACTTCTCTTCGTCCGGTTTTGTTACTGCAATCCACACCTCTGCTTTGCTGCTCATTTTATTGCCGCTTGGCATGGGATACACCTCAATATCCGGAAAATGGGCATATTCATAATTGGAAAACGGAAGCCATTCCGTCAGGAATCGTCTGAATATAGACTGTACCGAATCCCGGTATGGATCATCCCCTTCAAATACTACCCAGGTTGCAGCGGGAATCTCAAGCTCTGCCATGCCTTTGGGAACCTTCCGATCCGTGCGTGCTGCAATATAGTAGTAGATATTTTGGGGATCCTCATAAGATGAGACTCCAAAAATGTCAGAAACACCCTCATCCGACAGATTGCAGATTTCCTGATAGGCAGGACTATTCAGCATTTTTTCCCAAAACTTTGGCACCATATGAAAATTATACTCTGAATCTTCTTTTAAGGCTGTCCTTACGCCTGCTAAACGAAATGCTTCTTTATGCTCTATGCGGTACCTCATATTTTCACCTCCTGTTACTGTTATGGAAAAACTAATCCTGGGATAAGCACTCAGCATCGTCCCTTTCGTCCGGGCTGCCGTTGGCGCTGCACCGTGAACGTTCTGGAATGCACGGTTAAAAGCTGTCGGTGACTGATATCCATATTTCATCCCAATATCCATAACTTTAATATTGCTGGTCTGTAATTCAAATGCCGCCAGAGACATTCTTCTCCTGCGGATATACTCCGATAAACTAATTCCTGCAATGTAAGAAAACATACGTTGAAAATAGTAGGTAGAGCAGCATGCCAATTTTGCCGCCTCGTCATAGGATATCTCACCTACCAGATTTTCCTCAATATAATCGATTGCCCTGCTGAGCTGTCGCAGCCATTCCATCTCACCGCCTCCTTTCTGTTTTACAGTTTATCATAATATAATTTTTATATCCTCTCTTTTGATGTCACCTTCGGTAAGTATTACCATAAAACTGCTGGCAAATTTCAAATTTAACACTCGAAAAAAGCTGCCGGTACTATACCAGCAGCTTCTCACTGTTATCAAATTCCAACTCTAAGCATCTCCCCTGCCACTTCCTCCATCCTGCTCTCTAAATTCTTACCATCAAATTTTGACAGCCTTAGTTCGCTGTCTATTTTCCCATCCTGCATAAATAGGATACGTTCTGTTCTGGCGGCTATTTTAGGATCATGCGTTACCAGCATTACTGCCGTTCCCTCTGCATTAATTTCAGAGAAGATATCCATGATTTCCTGGGCGGCATTGGAATTTAGCGCACCCGTTGGTTCATCTCCAAAGATAATTTTCGGATCACTCATTAGGGCACGGCATATTCCGGCGCGCTGCAGCTGTCCTCCGGATACCTGCGTGGTATCACGGTTTTCCAGCTTCTCGATCCCTGTCTTTTTCATCAGCAATCTGGCTTTATCCGTAAGCTGCTTTACATTTTTTCTTCTGCCCGCCATGGATGGAAGAATGATATTGTCCAGGATGTTCAGATTTTTCAGCAGCGTTGGCTGTTGGAAGACAAATCCCATTTTTGTTCTGCGTATGTCAGCCAGTTCCTCTTCCCCATATGCTGACAAATCCATGTTATCGAACATTACCTTGCCGCTGTTGATCTCATCCATACCGCTCACAGCATACATCA
>NZ_JAWYAJ010000608.1:0-6753 GCF_034124845.1 Robinsoniella sp. | reverse complement strand
ATCTTGAGATTTGCAGAGTACTTCCAGGACTACCCAAAGGGACATATCTGTATGCTGGTTGAGCAGGATGATATCTTTGAACTGCGTAAAGCCCTCCCCAATGTCTGTGTGATCGGAGGAATGAAAGCGAGTCTTTTGGGCAGCGGAACGAAACAGCAGTGTCTGGATTATGCGAAACGTCTGTGCGATGAGCTGGGAAGTGAAGGCGGCTTTATTATGAGCCAGGATAAGATGATGTCCTACCGCAAAGATGCAGATCCCGAAAATCTTTTGGCTGTTTGCGATTTTGTCCGCGAATACCGCCCGTGATGAGGAGGAAAAGAGATGGCAACGGAAAATGAAAACAAAAATGGAAGCAGAAATGAAAATATAAATTATACCACTTATCCTGAAGGCTTTAATGAACTGTTAAAGCATCTGGACTTTCTGCCGGATGATGAACAAACCAGGCGCAGATTCATGATGGGGCTGCTGGATAACCTGGGCAGGCGTTAACGTTTGAAACCAGTGCGTGCCATCCGGGAGGCAACTGGTTCCGGCACGCGTACAAACGCAGGTGTGCGTCTGAAACAGTCATAAGAGCAGGAACGGGAAGGAGGAATTCTCATGATAAATTACGTTTACCACAACCCGGGTAAAATAATATTCGGGAAAGATTGCGAACTGGAGATCGGAAAAGAAATCGCAGGATATGCAAAGCGGGTTCTCATTGTATTGGGCGGGCCGTTTATAAAGGAAAATGGCCTGTATGACCGTGTTGCATCATCCCTGTCGGAGAACGGAATCACTTATTTCGATCTGGAAAACATCGTTCCAAATCCCAGGCTGAAGCAGGTTATCGAAGGGATTGACCTGTGCAGGGAGCATGATATTGGTTTTGTGCTGGCAATTGGAGGGGGGTCTGCAATTGATACGGCAAAAAGTATAGCAGCAGGAGTAAAATGCGACGGCGATATCTGGGAGTATTTTGGGACATTTACCAGGTTTATCACGGATGCCCTGCCCTGCGGTGTTTTATTAACCCTGCCTGCAACGGGGTCTGAATCATCTAACTGCGCAGTGTTGACAAATGAAGAAACCGGATTGAAGCGCAGTTTGTTTTCAGATTGCATCATTCCCAGGTTCGCCATGCTGAATCCGGAAATGAGCTATTCCCTTCCGCCCTATCAGACTGCCTGTGGAACGGTGGACATACTTGCACATCTGATGGAGGCATATTTTACAAATACCCCAAACGTGGATTTAACAGACCGGCTTTTAGAAGCAGCCATGAAAACAGTAATCCATTACGGGCCTCTGGCACTGGAATATCCGGATCATTATGACATAAGGGCTGAACTTTACCAGGCGGCTAATATTACCAATAACGGTATGCTTATGGCGGGACGCCTGGGAGACTGGGGCAGCCATAACATCGAGCATGAAATCAGCGGTATCTATGATATTGCCCACGGTGCAGGACTTGCCATCGTATTCCCCGCATGGATGAAATATGTCTGGAAAAGAGATCCGGATCGGTTTGTACAGTTTGCACAGCGAGTTTTTGACGTAGAGTATGCCGCTGCTGAAAAAGAGTGGACCATAAAAAGAGGGATTCAAAAGTTAGAAGAATTTTATAGGGAAATGAAGCTGCCGCTTCGTTTAAGCGAGGCGGGCATTGGTGATGAGAAGCTGCGCATCATGGCGGAGAAAGCAATGATCGGAACTACCGCAGTAGGAATGGCATTTCCTTTACAGGAAGAGGATATTTACCAGATTTTAAAATTGGCTTTGTAGAACGAGTACGTTCTGTAGTATTGAGAGGAGGATCTCAAGATGAGTAATGAAAAACGATTACCCGAATTGACCGTCAGCGCATTTGCCGTTGGTACTCTGACCGCCAGTCTGTATTATAGCCTGGTAAACAGTTATTTTAATTTTTATGTGACAGATATTGCCCTGGTTCCAACGGATGTATTCGGAACCGCCAGCTTTGTTGTGCGTCTTCTGTTTGTAATTATTGTACCGCTTCTGGGAGCGATGGTTCAAAACGGGCATTCCAGATTTGGTAAGTACCGGATGTGGATCTTTATCGGGGTTCCATTATCCCTTGTATTTACAATATTGTCCTTTACTAAATTTACCGGTTCCGGTGTGTTCCTCGCCGTATTTTATTCACTGGCGTATACGATTTCTTCAGGAGCAAGCAGTTTGTGCGGCAATGCCCAGATGTCCCTGATGAATGTTATTAGTAAGGATCCTTCCCAGCAGAGAAGACTGTCAACACGCCGGTCCCAGTATCAGGATATTGCGAAGATTTTGTTTTCGGCTACATTTTTGCCCCTGGTATTGTTTATTGGTGGAGAAAATCAGGCAAAGGGATACCAGTATACCGCAATTTTAATCGCGATACTGGCAGCGCTGGGATATCTTGCAACGGCATGGTCGGGTAAAAAATACGATATCTATGATGTAAAAGGGAAAGTACCCGATGAAATTAAAAAATCAAAAATGTCTGCAAAACAAATGCTGGATTGTGTAATTAAGAATCCGCCGTTGATTTGTATGCTTATATCAGAGACATTAAAATTTACGGCATTTATGATTTTCATCTCTACATTTGCTTACTATTACCAGTACATATTAAATGATTTCAGCGCGATTACCGTAACCATGACGATTGCTTCCGTGGTAGCGCTCGGCTCCAGCCTCATTGCTCCAATTATTATTAAAAAAGCAGGCTCCAAAAATGCAGGAATCCTGGCACTGGCATTTTATGTGGTAGGTGCCCTGCTGCCCCGCTTTATGCCCCCAAGCGTTATGATGTTTGGAGTTGGCTTTGTACTGATTTATTTCGGTATGTCTTTAAATGCATGTGCAGGCCCGATTCAGTTTGTAAATTCATCCCTGTATTATCAGGCGAAAACCGGTCTGAATGCAACCGGATTTATTATGTCGCTGTATGTATTCCCGATTCAGCTTGGTATTGCTATATCAAGCGGTATGATCAACTGGCTCCTGTCCAGTATGGGATACGTTGCCGGCGCAGAACTGGTAGGATCACAGCTTGTGAGCCTGCAGAATATTATTCTGCTGATTCCGGGACTTATGCTGCTGGCTGCGGCAATTCTGGTAATTGCTTATCCATTATCGGAGAAGAAGATGGCAGAAATCCATAGTAAGCTGGGCAATAATATGTAATACTCAAACAGGATATTCTCCAGGGAGCGGCATATTATGTCCTTTACAAAAAGTAATTGACATCCCACAGTCTTAATGATAGAATATCATCAATTGAAAACACCCGTGAGGGAGTAGTTGGCGTATCGCAAGGTACGTGTCAAGTCAACATACTGACCAATTGGTCTGGCTTGCCTTAAATAATGAGACTCATGTATAGGACTTATACTATACATGCGTCTTTTTTTGACCCAAGTATAGCTTAAGTGCTGTACCTGGGTCTTTTTGATTGCAAGACAAAAAGGAGGAAAAGATATGAAATATTATCTGGAGCCGAAAGACAAAGTGGTACAGTATTTTCAAAGTGATGTTCACAAAGGACTCACTTCCAAGCAGGTAGAAGAAAGCCGGAGAAAAAATGGTGCCAATATCCTGAAGAAAGAAAAACCGGTTTCTTTGGGACGGAGAATCTGGGATGCGGCAAAAGAACCAATGATTATCATGTTGATCCTGGCGGGATTCATTACGCTGGGAGTAAATGTCTCAAGAGCAATGACCGGAGGGGAAGCGGATTATCTGGAATGTATCGGCATTTTTGCCGCAATTTCGTTATCAGTAGTGATCACTGTGATTATGGAAGGGCGGAGTGCCAAGGCATTTGAGGAATTAAGCAAGATAACAGATGATACCATGGTGAAAGTTATCAGGAACGGGGAAGCTTCCATGGTCTGTCAAAAGGATATTGTGGCGGGCGATATTGTATGTCTGTCAACCGGAGACCGGATACCGGCAGATGGCCGTTTAATTGAGAGCAACTCTCTTCATGCAGATGAATCAGCGCTTACCGGAGAGAGTCTTCCGTCGGAAAAAGATGATTCGGTAATTCTAAAGGATGAAAAGACTCCCGTTGCGGAAAGAGTGAATATGGTTTATTCAGGCTGTTTCATTACCAGTGGTACGGGGAAAATGACAGTAACCGGAGTTGGCGGACAGACAGAGTTTGGTAAGATTGCTTCGGAACTTTCGGCAGAGGATAAAACAAGTACACCCCTGCAGGAAAAATTAGCTGCACTGGGGAAAAAGATTACGATTGTGGGTGCCGCAGCCGCGGCGGTGGTATTTTTGCTCCAGGTATTCTTATTTACCTTCAACGGGATGGCAACCTGGGAGACCATTTCTGAAGCATTTATTACCAGCATCGTTTTGATTGTAGCAGCAGTGCCGGAAGGGCTTCCCACCATTGTGGCGGTGTCTCTTTCCATTAACATTATTAAAATGTCCAAACAGAATGCCTTGGTGAAAAAAATGATTGCCTGCGAAACAGTGGGCTGTATCAATGTGATCTGTTCGGATAAGACCGGGACGCTGACTGAGAACCGCATGACGGTTACCAAGGTCTGTCAGGATAGGGATATGGTTTATCCCGATCAGGTCAGGGATGTTCATCTGATCCGCAATTTCTGTCTGAACAGTACGGCTGATATCAGGTGTGGAGAAGGTGAAAATCATTTTATCGGAAACCCTACCGAGTGTGCGCTGCTGGTTGCCGCAAATAAGGTAATCGGTAATTACAGAGATATACGAAATAGTTTCCGAATTGCATATGTATTTCCTTTTTCCTCCGAAACGAAGAACATGACAACGATCCAGCTGGATGCCGGGGGGTATCATATTTATTCTAAGGGAAGCCCGGAAAAAATTCTGGATATGTGCACGCTTACAAAGTGGGAAAAAGAAAGAGCACAGGAAATGATGTATGAGTATGAGAGCAAAGCTTTTCGTGTCATTGCTTTTGCCCACAGAGCGTACACAGAGCAGATTACAGATTTCGAACAGGAGCGTCAGAAGCTGGAAGAGGGGATGCATTTCGACGGCTTTTGTGCTATTACGGACCCACTGAGAAAAGATGTCTGTACAGCCGTAGACAAATGCCGCAAAGCGGGAATCGATGTAAAAATGCTGACCGGAGATAACATTATCACGGCATCTGCCATTGCCAGGGAACTGCAGCTGCTGGACGATGACCACATTGCAGTGGAAGCCAAGGTCATAGAGAGCATGAGTGAAGAACAGCTGGCAGAGACGCTGCCCAGAATACGGGTAATAGCCAGAAGTACTCCAACAGTTAAAATGCGCGTGGTAAAAGCCCTGAAAGCCAGAGGGGATGTAGTAGCCGTAACCGGTGATGGAATTAATGATGCGCCTGCGATTAAGAATGCAGATGTTGGAATTGCCATGGGCATATCAGGAACGGAAGTATCCAAAGAAGCAAGCGATATTGTACTGCTGGATGACAGTTTTTCCACGATTGTGAAAGCGGTTCAGTGGGGGCGGGGAATTTATGAGAATTTCCAGCGCTTTATCCAGTTTCAGCTTACGGTTAATTTATCCAGCGTTATTGTTGTTCTGGCTTCTATTATAGCTGGATTTGCCGCTCCGTTTTCTGCTCTTCAGCTGCTGTGGATCAATATTATCATGGATGGACCGCCTGCACTTACACTGGGATTGGAACCCATACGCGGTGATTTAATGAAGCAACGGCCAACCAGGAGAAATACCAGCATTGTTTCCAAAAGCATGCTGTCAAGAATTGTCATTAACGGGTTGTATATCTCCATTGTGTTTATGGGGCAGCACTGGTTTAACTTTCTGGGAGGTGCGCAAAGAGAACTGCCCACCATTTTGTTTACGCTGTTTGTGGTCTTTCAGTTATTCAATGCTTTCAACAGCCGGGAGCTTTCCGATACCAGTATTTTCTGTAATCTTGCATCCAACAGGCTGATGCTTGGTGTTTTTGCACTTACTTTTGCACTGCAGGTAATCATTACCCAGTTTGGAGGGGCTTTCTTTGGAACGGTACCATTAAGTTTTCTGATGTGGTGTAAAATTATTGCAGCTGGGTTTAGCGTACTATTGGTGTCTGAAATTGTGAAATTGATAAAAAGAGCAATCTTGAATAGAAGATAGAACGAAGTTGGGAGAATGGGGAATTTCAAATTCCTGCATTCTCCCATTTTTTAATTAAGTATAGCCATTAATAAATGCAAGATAATTCTGTGCTACGGTTTTCCAGTTAACAAGGTGGAACCAGTCTTTGATATAAGATGTACGGTTGTTAAAATGTTTTAAATAATAGGCATGTTCCCAGAGATCCAGGTTCAGCAGGGGATGCAGATGCATGGGCAGCGGTGTGTCCTGGTTGGCAGTAGTTATAATTTGAAGCGTTCCGTCACGATCTGCAACCAGCCAGGCATATCCGGATCCGAAGACGGACAAGGCGGCAGCTGAAAATTGGTCTTCAAAATTCTGAAAGTTTCCAAAAGTCTGGTCCAGATAAAATGCAAATGTACCCAAAGGCCTGTCAATGCTGGGGCTTGCCATGTTGTTAAAGTAAAATCGATGGTTATAGACACCCCCTGCATTGTTCAGAAGCGGTGTTCTGATATTTTCAGGAAGTGAAGGAGCATGGAGAATCAGCTGCTCCAAGGTCATATTCTGCAGCTGAGGCTGGGTTTTCAGAATATTATTTAAATTGTCTACATAAGTCTGTAAATGCCGGTCATGGTGAAGGTACATGGTTCTTTCGTCGATATA
>NZ_JAWYAJ010000607.1:0-16387 GCF_034124845.1 Robinsoniella sp. | reverse complement strand
AAAAAGCTTATGCACAACAAAAAAACAGATAGATGAGGATCCATCTCTCTGTTTTGCAGTAACCTGAATATATCATTCTTGAAATCACATAACACATCCGTTCTGCTTCGTTCAGCCATTCACAACGTTCTTACTGTTTATGCTTCTTTTAATTTACATGAACTGTTATGATTTTCTTTATTCCATAGCAGGATACGGTGATTTCAGCTTTTCCTTTTTTCAGCGCTTTCATCTCGCCTTTACTGCTTACGGACACGATTTTACTCTTGCTGGATTGAAATCTGATTTTTCCGGCGGGTTTCACCTTTACGGATATTTTCGCACTTTTTCCTTTCTTCAGATTTACTGCCGTACTGCCTTTTACGCTCAGGCTTGGCTTTTTCACATTTACTTCACAGCGTTTTGTAATTCCGTTCGCTTTTGCAGTGATTGTTACTTTGCCAGCTTTTTTGGCGGTAATTTTACCGCCTTTCACCGTTGCGATTTTCTTATTGCTGGTTTTCCACACAATTCGTTTACTGGAACCGGTTATCTTTGCGCCTATTTCTGCAGTTGTTCTCCCTTTTGTATACAGGGTAAGCTTTGTTTTGGTCAGTTTTAATGCCGGTTTTTTTACAGTAATCCGGCATGTCCTGCGGATACCATTTGCCGTAGCGGTGATCGTTACCTTCCCGGCTTTTTTTGCCGTTACTTTACCGTTTTTCACGGTTGCGATCTTTGTATCACCGGATTTCCAGCTGACCTTTTTACTTGGACCTGTCACTTTCGCAGTTAATCGAACAGACGTGGTTCCTTTGGTATAAATCGTTGCGCTGCTCTTATTCAGTGTCAGCGTCGGTCCCGGTTCTGGTGCCGGTCTGGATTTTACCGTGATGGTACACTCTGCACTGATGGTACCCAGGTTTGCTTTTACTACGGCTGTTCCAGCTGCGGCTGCTTTTACCATACCCTTTGCGTCTACCGTTACTACTTTTCCATTGGAGGAACTCCAGGTGACAGCAGTTTCCACTTCATTTGTGGATGATGTGAGCTGCAGCATATCACCGGCTTCCATTTCCGCCTTGGCCATGTTTAACGTCAGTGTTACTTTCACAAGCTTCATTGCATTTTCTAACCGGGTTATTGCTGCCCTGATTTCTTCGTCGCTGCTGTTTTTATTTCCTGCGATTTCTTTTGCCTCTGAAATGGCTGCCTGTAAATCTCTATAGCTGCTCTTTGTATAGATGCCTCCATCATTTTTAATTGCCTGTGCTTCGCTAATTTTTGCATTTAAGCCGGAAGCATCTGCTCTTAATGTGGTGAAGTCTACCATTCCCGGTTCCGAACGATTTCCTGCAGCATCGTATGCCTCAACACTGATGGTGTATTGCGTGCCGCGCAGGAGGTCTTTTATTTCCACACCGGTTCCCTCTGTTACATCTGCCAGAATGGTGCCGCCATTTTTCACTTCATATCCTGCCACACCTACATTATCGTTTGATGGATTCCAGCTGATCCATGCCGTAGTCTGCCCAACGGGATCTGCTTTTACATTTTCCGGTGCTGACGGCGCTTCATCATCTTTTAGCTCCAGGGTTGTAAATGTAACACTTCCCGGATCTGACTCATTTCCTGCGACATCGTATGCAATGATATCTATGGTATACGCTGTCTGGGGAGTCAGTCCAGTTAACGAATAACTGGTACCCTCGGTTACATTTGCTAAGAGCGTATCCTGTTTCATAACCTTATAACCAGCCACTCCAATATTGTCGGTTGCAGCTGTCCAGGAAATGTCAGCAGCTGCTGCTGTAATATTTTCTGCCTTTACATCTGCAGGTATGGATGGCTTTTCAGTGTCCGGATTTTCCGGTTCCCCAAGTGTTGTGAAGGATACGGTTCCCGGATCTGATTCGTTTCCTGCTGCATCGTAAGCCACTACATTGATTACATATGCGGTCCCAGAGTTCAGATTGGTAAGCTGTGCCTGTGTATCAGTCACCTGATCTTTCAGGATCACTTCTCCATTCTTAATCCGGTATCCTGCTACACCTTTGTTGTCAGTCGAAGCGGTCCAGGAAATCATTGCGGTTGTATCTGTGATATCATCAGCTCTGACTTCTGCAGGTGCTGACGGCTTCTGGGTATCTTCCATATCTTTGGTCCGGAAGGTCACACTTCCAGGCTGTGATTTGTTGCCTGCCGCATCATATGCAGTTACCGTTAAGGTATAATCCGTAGATGGAGTCAGTCCATCCAGGATGGTGCTTGTTCCCTCGGTGATATCCTTTAAAAGTTCATCTCCATTTTTTACTTCGTATCCCTTAACGCCTACATTGTCGGTGGAAGCATTCCAACTGATGGAAGCGGATGTATCGGTAACTTCCTCTGCCTTGATATTTTCAGGAGTGGTCGGAGCCTGGGTATCCGCTTCTGCCGGATCTGTATAAGTAATGACAGGTGTAACGTATGCAGAACTCTTGCTGGCATTCTGTGCACCGATGTTCTTAATTTCTAATCGGATATAGTCTCCTTTTGCTACCGGAATCTCAGCCGGAGCAATTTCCACACCGGTTCCGTCATTTGGAATCTGGATCTGCTCTCCGATCTGTACTCCGTTTTTAGTTATAGTCAGGAAGACATCTGATCCTGTGTTGGGATCGGCTGTAGTTGCCATACGCAGAAATGCGTTCTTCTTATCCCCCATATCTTTAAATGACAGGATAATATTTCCGTTAACTGGTGACCGGTAGGCTGCGGAGTATCCCTGGCCCCTTTGTGAAACTGCCAAAGCATCGCAGAATAATCCACGCTTATCTGCCGTCTGCTGTCCACGGTTTCCTTCCAGACCGATTACTGCATAATCCTTTCCATTCCAGGTGGCATAAGTATTATCAAATACAGTCATATTGCTGTATTCATTATTTTCTTTCTGCTGGGCAAACCATACATTCCCCTGCTTCGCCTCTACAAAATCTTTTGCCCATTGGTATTCATTTTTAGCAGCCAGTGTATACTCTGCTTCGGAGCCGTCTTCTGCAATTACTTTCAGGATCATGCCATCTGCTGCGCTTCCCTGGGTTACTTCGGCATCATTCTGATAAATTTTTATAGCTGCCGTATCATTTACAGTAATTCCATTGATGATGTCTACCACCGAAACAGTTGCTTTTTCCGTCATCGGCACATAAATTGTCTGGTCTTTCAACTCAAATACTGAATCATGGATACTGTTATCGGTATTTGCCGTTACCGTATATTCTACCGTCTGGCTGCCATTCGATAAAGCCAGCTTGCTGCCGCCTGTCACAATATCGTCTCCGGTCAGTTCCTGCTCTTCCCGGTCAAATACCTGTACCTCTAATTTCTTATCGTAAGATAAGTTACCTAAGAACTGATCTACGGTTGTATTCTTAGCCAGCCCGCTGATCTTGTACTCTGCAATGGTATAAACAGAGGAATACAGGTCCAGACTGACAGAAGCGGATTCATAAGCTCCAATATCCGGTGTTCCGGTTACTTCATTCCCGTAGAAATCCTTTCCTCCATTATCCGTTATGAATTTTCCGGCATTGATGGCAGGTGAATTTTCAGCCAGTTTATATCCGTCAAATACAGTTTCCTGTGTGGGATCATGATGGGGATTTGCTGTGCCGTTTGTAGTGGATGGTGCTTTTCCCGGATCTGCAAACACTGGCGTTCCCGCTGCTACGTTTACCGCATTCTCATCGTCCGCCGGTAAATTGGCATAGTTATAATATAAGTTGTTGCTATAGCTTGCCCTGGTTCCGTTTAATGTCCAGTTTTCTGTTCTTGCCTGCTCACCGGCATAGTATATAATATTATTTTCCAAATTCATCACACCGCCAGTCATGCCCGGACGGATAAACGGAACACCGTCTTTCACATAGAAGACGTTGTTGTAAATATGGGCATCCGGCTGGGATGGCGCATTGATCACGCCTGCCAGGTCATTCTGGCTGATATTATAGCGGAAGGTATTTTGATATGCCTGTCCCAGACAGAACATGATACATCCGCCTCCGTTATTGTGGCTGTAGTTATACTGATAGAGTGTTCCGTCGCCGGAATCTGCATCCCACGCCTGTCCATCCTGGTTGAAATACGTGTCAAAGGCTTCATTGTACTGGAATACTGCATCTTTACATTTCCATGGCCAGATCGCTGCCGCCACTCTGCCGCTTGAAGTTGCAGAATAGTCGGTTTCGTTAATCTGTCTTGCCGCCCCTTCCGATACGTTATACTCAATTAACGGACGGTCACAATACATGGTGGTAATTGCATCTCCGCCTGGCTCTTTCACGTAATTATTCCGGATCACCACATTTCCTGAACCATATTTGGCAATGACACTGTCGGGTATTGCCGTATTGTTAAACTGTGCATGATATGCCGTATATCCCACGGCAATTCCCCAGCGGTTTACGTTTTCTACCATACAGTTTTCTATCTTTACATCTTCATAACGTGAAATCCCCGTTTTGGATTCATCGTTTGGCTTAAATACCGTAAAATAGATACCACCGTTGTTCATGTGCTTGTCATACACATTTCCGATTACATCATGTATGTTCAGGTTATTCAGGTAGATATGATCTACCGTTCCCTTATCCTGGGCAACCGCAGCTACTCCTGTTCGTTCCATAACCTTCTGGCTGTTATACACGGTTTCAATCTTCGGTCCCCGGTTGCTCATTTCCAGATTGTTGATCTCAATATATTCGGAATCGTACAATAAAATAGATGACGATACATAGCCAGTATAGACATGGCTTGCGCTGTCCAGGGGCTGCCCATAGTTCTGGTACCAGATTCCCTGTCCGTTTGTATTGATTACCGGATCATTTCCTTCACCATATTTATCAATCACAATGGGATCTTCCGGCGAGCCGGACTGTCCGAAGAGATGCAGATATCCATTTGTAAATTCCGAACCGGATTCTAACAGCACCCGGTCTCCTGGCTGTAAGGACAGCTCATTTATTTTCTGCAGGCTATAGAAAGGCTTCGATTCCGATGTTCCGTCATTGCTGTCCTTTCCATTTAATGTGCTGACATAATAGGTCGTACCTGTCCCGGCCTCCTGATCAGCTGCCGCACTTACTGTTATCCCCGGTGCAATACTGGAAACAATGACAGCCAGTGCCGTAAGCATTGATAAGATCTTCTTTTTCATCGTATTCACACCCCCTTATTCTTCATATCCAAGCCGGATTTCTGCTGCAGATGCGAAAACTTTTCCGGCTTCCTGTGATTTGGAATCTTTTGCCCAGAGCTTTACATACCTGGCAGTTACCGATGGAAATTCTGCATATTTTATCTCAGAATTGTTATCCCAGCTTCCTGTAGCAGCTTTTGTCCAGTCTGTGCCGTTTGTACTGACGGAAACTTCATATTCGGTAATAATTCCATTTACCCCGCCTGATTTTCTGGGCACATACTTCAGCATGCCTACCGGCTGTTCTTTACCCATATCAATCTGGATCCATGCTTCGCTTCTGTTACATCCGCTCCATGCCGTATGCCAGATTGTGCTCATATTATCATCCAGTACATAAGCCGGATTTCCTTCTGTGGCGTTGTTTGGCTGAAAGCTCCCTGCTGAAGCTGTCATTCCTTCTGTGGCATATTCGGCATATACTTTTACCACATGTATATTATAGGTACTTGTCTCCTGCTCATTGTCTTTATTGATTACCTTTAATACCATCTCTTCTGTTACAGCCGTATCTGCCGCAACCTGTTCAGAGCCTTTCATTACCCTGCACTCCGCTTTTGCAGATGCCTTGATATTTTTTAAGAATTCCTCTGCTGTTGTACCTTTTGGCACATTCTGGATATCCTGATCCTGCACCAGGTAACGGTCTGAATATACCTTTAATGAAACAGGTTCTTCCACAGTTGTTTCATGAATGCCAATATCAGGTACAATTCCCGTCAACTGATTTCCAAAGAAATCCTGAGATGCATTATTAGGAATATATACGCCGGCATTTACAGCTGGGGAATCGTCCGCGATTTTATATCCTGCAAAGGCACTTCTGTCATGAACCTTCCCGCCTGCCTGAACAGTGACGGGAGCACTTCCCGGATTTTCAAATTTCGGATCTGCCGTGATTGCATCCGCTTCCGGAAGAGCCGGCATTCCTTCTTCGCTGTAACCATAGTAGATGTTATTTTCAAATGTTTTGTTATTACCAGGGTTCCAGCCATCATCACTGACTTTTTTATTTGTGCTGACATTGTAGAAGATGTTATTAGCCAGATACCCGGCTCCGCTTCGCTTGCCTGCTGCCGGATGGTGGATTGCCGTTTCCAGATCCCCTCCCACATAGAATACATTATTATAGATTTTAGCAAGCGGATTGCCCTGGAATGTGATGAGGCATTTCAAATCATCCTGGCTTAGATTATACCGGAATGTTCCGTTATAGGCCTCATTCAGACAGATCAGCATGGAACCGCCTCCATTGTTATGGCTGTAGTTATACTGGTATACGGTACCGTCCGACCAGTCAATGTCCCATGCCTGCCCGTCACCGTTTCCTTCACCCACTGTGTCAAATGCTTCATTGTATTGGAAAACTGCATCTTTGCACTTCCATGGCCAAATTGCCGCACAGAAGGACTGCCAGTATCCCTCATATCCGTCATCCAGGTCCACACCTGCCGTATCGGATACATTATTTTGAATCATCGGACGGTAAGCATACATGGCAACGATGGCATCATTTCCCGCATTCTGAACATAATTTCCTTCCAGAACCAGATTGGTATGCCCGTATTTTTTCACCGTTTCATCTGCCAGAGCTGCTCCGCCAAACTTATCATGCTGATATGTATAACCTACCACTATCCCTGCTCTGGAGACATCCTTCACATAACAGTTGCTGATTTTTACATCTTGATATCTTGCAATACCGGTTGCTTCTTCATTTTCCGGTTTCAGAACATTCATCTGGATTCCGCCGTTGTTCATATGCTTGTCCTGAAGATTCCCCGAAACATCGTGGATATAGAGGTTATCCAGGTAAATATGCTCCATGGTTCCCCCGTCTTTTGCAATTCCAGCCACACCGGTACGATCCATTCTGCCGGACGCTTTATTCACATTTGTTCCAAAATAATCAAAATCGTTTGATATGTTTGTGATTTCCAGGTTACTGATCTCTACATAATCCACATCATAAAGCAAAATTGCGGAAGAAACATATCCGCTGCTTCTGTGTCCGCTGTTATCCATTGCTTTTCCATAGTCCTGGTACCAGACTCCTTCACCATTACAGTTGATCACCGGTTTATTTCCTTCTCCATAGCTGTTGATGGTAATGGGGTTTTCCTGTGTACCTCCCACATTTTGTAAATGAATAAATCCATTGAATATGGATCCCGATTCCAGCAATACAGAATCCCCTGGACCCAGGGTTACATTTTCAAGCTTGTCTAAAGTCTCCCATGCTTCTCTTTCTGAAGTACCACTGTTTCCATTATCTCCATTCCTACTGCTTATATAGTAGGTTGTGCCCACGTCGGCTGTCTCTGCTGCTTTTACATAGGGCATGGAATTAAATGCCTGAGTACTGCATACCAGAGCAACTGCCAGCATGAACGATAAAAATTTCTTTTTCATCCTCTTACTCCTTTCTTTCCATTAAATTTTTATTGATAACTATCTTTTCCAGACACAGTGCTTCCTGCATACGGAAAAAATGTTTATCCACCTTTAATTCATTACCTGCTGCTTTGTATAAGCATAGATCCGGTCCATATTTCCCAGGACTTCATAACCTGCAGCCTTCTTCGTCAGAATACTTTCATAATTGGCTTCCCTGAGACTTTTATTGATATTATCTTTTACCGCGTCCAGAGGATAATAATCATTTACATTCCGGTCTGTACATTGAATCAGATACAAAGTTCCATTTTCATCAATGACCCTGGTAACTTCCCCCTTTTTCAAATCTGCTGCATAATCCAGTACATCTCCCATTATTCTGCTGTAAGCCCCTATATCCCCGGACAATAATTCCTGATGGGTATAATAAGGCATTAACAGCTCTTCTCTCTGTATCAAATCGGACAGTTGCTCCTTATCGCTGATTTTTCCGTGGAGTTCTGTCATCTTATCCTTTAAATTCCGGTACTGCGCCTCATCCATTCCCGATGCCAGGTACTCTATTTTTATAAATTCCAATGTTATATCATCATTCTGACGAAATATTTTATCCTTTTGCTGGTCATAGTAGACTTGTCTCTCCTCATCTGTAACTTTCATTCCTTCGTTGTCCAGATCAGAGCAGTATTGTTTTTGTATTGCATCCATAGAATATTCTTTATACAATTTCAGTGAGAAATTGGAAAGCCCATAGACGGGTTCCCCCTTCTTTATTTTATTGGCTCTGGCTTCGTTTTCGTCTTCCATTCTCTTCTTCAGCGCCTGATACCCGGTTTCTTTTATGTAACCCTTTTCTTTTGCCAAATCGAAAACTGCCGCAGAATACTTTAACTGCTCAATTACCTGGTCGGTCAGTACACGGTAAGGAACCTCACCTTCAATCTCTTTCTCCCAGGAATCCCCTTTCAGTGTAATTCCTGCTTTTTCATAAAAATACTGGCTCACCTCATTTATTTGCTCATTCACCGTATCCAGATATTCTTCTTTGTCAATTTTTTCTCCATTTATTTTTAATTGAAAACCTGTCTGATTATAAATTATAACAATTGCAAATCCTACAATCAGCAATATAATTGGTATCCCTATCCACAATTTCTTCTTCATGCCATAGCCTCCTAGTTATATTCCACAATTTCATTGACACATCTTTGTAAATATTATATCATTTGTATAATAACGTTGCTTGTTAAAACCTGTTTATTTTCAGGCATTTTTTGTATAATCCGGAACAAGGAGATTTTTATGTACTACACTACTTACGCAAACACAAAATCCGCCACTGGATCAGAAACACGGTTTGTTCTGTCGGACCAGGCGATCATAAGCGCTGTCAAACAACACCGTGAAAATTTTTATACTTTTGCAAAACATATCCATAAAAGCATAGAAGTATATCAGCTGACCTCAGGGGCCTGCAGCATGGAAATCAAGAATCAGATTATTAACTGTGAAAAAGATGATATTGTCATTATTATGCCAAATATTGTTCACTCTTTTTATCTTACCTGCAAAGAACCCTGTACCTTTAACCACATCCATTTTGACCCAACCTATTTCCAGGAATTATATCTGAATACTACCGGAAGCAGCAATCCGGATGATGCGATTGATATGATATCTTCCCTTTACTATTGCTGTAACGTATTTTACAAAGCAAAAATTACGGAAAGAATGGCTTCCCTGATTGAAAAAATAATTACCAGCACTCAGGAAGACCATTTTTTCTCCCGGTCTTATTCAAATTTATACATAACTGAATTACTGATCTCTGTTTTAGAAACACTTGATATGGATTTCTCTTTTTCCAAACACTATGCCCCTAGGCAAAACCGCTATGTCTCCTTTACATTATCCTATATACATAAACATTACGATTCTAAAATTTTAATTGGTGACATCTCGGATAAATTAGGCATCTCAACCCGATATCTCAGTGAAATTTTTTTCAAACAGATGAATTTGACCATATCCAATTATATCAATATTTACCGAATTAATCAGGCTATTGATTTAATGACAACTACGGATATGTCCCTCACTATGATTGCCAGCCAGATCGGGCTGAAAGATTCTCAGCATTTTTCCAAACTGTTTAACAGTATTATTGGGATTACCCCTTATAAGTATAAGAAAATGCTGAAACATGATTTTAATGAATAGGACAAAAAAAGGAACGGCCTTTGCCGTTCCTTAAACTAATCTCTTTTATTGTGCTGCTTCTGTACTTCCAGTCTGTTCTGTGAGGAAATCACTCATAACATAACCGGTACCGCCAGCATAGCGGACTTCTGACCATCCATTGTCCAGCTTTTTCACTCTGGTCACTGTTTCGCCTTCGCTTAGAACACCTAGTATGTCGGCATCTTCTGTTGAATCTGCTCTTACATTACATTCGGTATTAGCCGCTACTATTTTATTTACTTCCACACCAGCTTCACTACTGTCAGGAATATTGGACTCCGTCATAGGCGATCCAATTTCATCCACCAGTTTTTTCAAATCTTCATTGGAATCGATAGCCTGCTGGTATTTCTGATTTACATCTTCAATTAATTTTTTAACATCTGCATCATTTGCCATGTCTTCCACGTACTTTTCAGTTGCCTCATCTACTTTGTAATCAGATACATAGAGGCTTCCTTCCGTGTTCGTCTGTAAATACAGGCGTACCAGACTCGGTACCATGGTTTCATAATTAAATACCTTACAGTCGTAAATTACATAAACTACATAGGAACCATCTACTGGTCCTTTTTTTGAATAACTGGTTACGTTATTGTAACTTTCATACAGATTGTTGTTTTGAATCTTCTGTTCTTCCTCAGCCGTTAAGTTGGGAACTAATTTCTTTAATGATTCAATATCTTTATTTTGCATAGCCGTATAATAAGCCTGTACTGTTTCCAACACTTTTGGATCATTCTGTACTAAATCATTGCTTTTATTCTCAGTCTCCGCATTCGATTCTACTATTACTTCTTTTTTCGTTTCACTTTCCGTTGTTTTAACAGAATTTGCCCCATCGCTATTTCCAAGTCCACTGACAAGCTTCACCGCAAATACTGCAATCACCAGAATCAAAATAACTGCTAAGCCGAGTAAGATATATCTTAGATTATCAGATAACCATTCTCTAAAATTACCCACTATACTTACCTCCATTTTTCTACATCTGTGTTACAATTATTCGGCTGCCACAAGAGCAAAAAAAACGCACCCGGAGGGATTCGAACCCCCGACACGTGGTACCGGAAACCACTGCTCTATCCCCTGAGCTACGAGTGCTGATTCATCTGCAAACCTTTAAACAGCTTTTAAATAACACATGCTTTTCCTTATAAACATTGGTTTTCAAGGTTCGTAGATCCCTTTCACCCTAAAACCCACAAATTCTTTTGATTTTTACACACTGCATGTCTACGTAATTATAAGCATTACTTCTGTGTAAAACAAATATATAAGGTGTAAACAAAGTGTAAATCTTACAAAGTATCGTTTATAAGGTGTAAATAAGGTTTACTTTGGCTGACATAAGGTGTAAAATATACTGGCTAGCCACCTGTATTTTTAGTTCTTACGAAAGCACTTATTACATATTATCATAAAAGATGGAAAAAGTAAAGGATTTGTTATTGAATATGTTTTCCAACACACATTTTGTCTTTTTATGTCCTCTTTTGTTTATTTAAGAACCGGCAAAATCTGCGATGATACCGGCTCTTACAAGACTGCATGTCTACAGCGCTAATCGATGGATTTCCCTGGTATAAGTATAAACTTCATTGGAAAGAACCTCTTCCGGTATTACCTGGGTGTCATTAATCTCTCTCACCATTTCCTGCAGTTCCTTTTTCGTTGTCCGTATATTCTTGGGGACCACGATGCATTCATGTATGCTGCTTGGAAGAATATAGAAATCATCCTGCAGGCGCTCTCCGATTAAGGTCAAAATTGAGTCATACAGGATACATGCTGCCCCCATTGTCTTCTCTTTATTAGAAAGCACATACATGGGGATTCGGTCATCATCTTCTTCCTGAACTTCCATAACATCTGAAAATTCATCTTCCAAATCCCCCTCCTCTATATCCTCCATCACTTCTTCCATACTTTTAAATTCAAACGGAAGCATGGCAGGCGTATTTTTTCTGGCTGTTTCATATAAGATTTCTTTTGTGATCTTCCACATTTTCAAATGACTGTCATGGATTAAAATTGTACCGGTTCCCAGTGTATCACTCTTTAAAAAATAATAAAATACAATTGCCAGATCCAGGTATTGCACATGGGGAACTGTTTTTAATAATTCGGTATTCTTCTTATAGTTAATAACTTTACATGCAATGTTATTTTTAACACGCATATAATCCGTATAGAATTCCGTATCTAGCGGAACTTTGATTTTATTATTTTGGTAGATACTTAATATACTGTCAATAATCTGTACCATGGCTGTGCCGCACTGATATTCCTTAAAATAATCATTCAGATATATTGTAGGGGAAATACTCTTTGTAGTTTCCACAATTGACAAGCCATCCAGTTGAACATCATTATTTTTCGTGATCTGATGCAGTTCAACGCGCACCTCCTTTCCCAATTGTGTCTGTACTTTTTTCTGCACAAAGCAAATAAATTCTTCGTAATTCAATCGAACCACCCTTTCTTAAATTAGTATTGTATAAAAATTAAATGGAAAATTTGATGCGAACGCATCGAGAAAATGAATGCATTTAGAATTTTTATATCACTTATAGTATCATATTTTTTAGTTTGACGCAAGTGATATTTTATTTTTTTATGATGAAAGCAGGTGACTGAAGATCTGTGATCACTCCTGACACCTGCTGATGGTTGCTTATCTGTAAGTCTGATAAAAGCTATACTGCGGTACACTCTTATAAGTTTTACTCTTGACTTTTTTATTTGCTACAACATAGATATAATAACTTTTCCCCTTTTTCAAGCTTTTACTTTTGAATTTCTTTAAAGTATAACTCGTTGACTTTGTTGTAGAAACTTTTTTATAACCTTTTTTTGATTTATCGGAAACATAAACTGTGTAATTTGTAGCACCGGTCACTTTTGGCCATGTTGCTTTTAATCCGCCTGATATATTTCGAACTTTTACGATCTGCTGATTTGCCACATAGGTGCTGCCCCAGTTACCATAAATCTTCTTCCCGTTATTCAACTGAATATATGCTCTGACCTTCACTTTATAGAATGATTTCTGGTCCATCTTAATGGTGTTATAGCTGTTACCGCTAACATTTAATGTTTTTCCTGTCTTTTTATTTTTCATATTGTAGACAGCAATTTGATAACCCTTAGCATTATCTGCTCGATTCCATGCCAATGCAGCTTTATTTGAATAGGGATAGCTATTAGTAACTTTAATTCCGGTAACTGTTCCCGGCAGTGTATTTGCATAGATATAAGCTGAAGAATCGTTTCTCGCTACATATCCGGATGTTGATACACGTTCTGCATATACCCTGAAGTAGTTGTTTGTTCCCGTTTTTAAATTACCAATGGTAACAGATGGGCTAGTTGTTGTCGCTGCATAAATCTGTGCAGAGCCATCTACTCTGTAAACCTGATACCTGGTGGCTCCGGTTACCGGACTCCAGTTTAGTGATATGCTGTTTGTCTTTGCTGAACTTTGGCTCAAACTATCTGTCTTTATTTTGTCAGGTACGGTCACTGCTTCAAAAGATGGAGACCATGCACTAACATCATTGGGGTTTTCGGCTTCATACGCTCTGACTCTGAAATAATATGTACTTCCCGTACTTAGATTATTCTTATACATATTCGGGTAAGAGGTCTTGTATGAATATGGTTTATTGAAGGTTTTGTCTGCTGAATATTGAACTTCATAATATATTCTTGTACCCATCACCGCATTCCATTCTACCTTAGCAGAACTTGTATATGCCGATGTCTGCCTCAGCCCTGACGGCGCCGCAGGCGCAGCAAATACACTCATTCCAAACATCATTGTCAACAAAAATGACAGCACAACAACCGTAAACAATTTCTTAGTTACAAAAAAACTCTTTTTCTCACTCATAAATTAAATCTTCCTCCTTGTGTTTTTATTTATTCCAAAAATGAGAAAGGCAACCACCTTTCTCATCTAAGAATTACACAATATAACTATACTCTGGACAAGTAATCCCCTGTTCTGGTATCAATTTTGATTTTATTTCCCTGTTCAACAAATAACGGTACATATACAATAGCTCCTGTTTCCACAGTTGCCGGCTTTGTAGCTCCCTGTGCTGTATCACCTTTGAATCCAGGCTCTGTATCTGTTATCTCTAATTCCACAAATAAAGGTGGCTCTACTGCGAATACTTTTCCGTTAACAGAACATATTTTAACCATTTCGTTTTCTTTTACGAACTTTAAAGAATCACCGATGTCTTCCTGTGCTAATGCGATCTGCTCGTAATTCTCAACGTTCATGAAATGGAATAAATCCCCATCTGAATATAAATACTGCATATCTACGCGGTCAATCCTTGCCTGCGGGAATTTTTCAGTTGGTCTGAATGTTTTTTCCACAACACCGCCATTGATAATGTCTTTTAATTTTGTTCGAACAAACGCTGCACCTTTACCTGGTTTTACGTGCTGGAATTCGATAATCTGAACGATGTTATTATCTATTTCTAATGTTACACCGTTTCTAAAATCTCCTGCTGATATCATATTGATATTCCTCCTTCATATTGACAACACAGGAATCTTGCATATTCCCATAGTTTAGTCTATTTTATAATATAATCCATACTTTTTCAACTATTTTTTACAGTTCCAGCAATTCTTTTGTTGAATGGGTCATATTTTGGCAGCCGTTTTCTTTAACGATTACGATATCTTCAATGCGCACGCCGCCAAATTCCGGTATATAAATGCCGGGTTCTACCGTCTCAATCACATTCTCTTTCAGCACTTCATCGCACTTGGGAGAAAGCCTGGGTTCTTCATGAATGTACAAGCCAACGCTGTGACCAAGACCATGTCCGAAGTATTCTCCGTATCCGGCTTTTTCAATTACATCTCTTGCCACCTTGTCCACTTCGCTGCCCCTCATTCCCGCTTTTATGACATCCAGTGCCGCAAGCTGTGCCTCCAGAACGATCTGATAGATCTCTTTTTGTTTGGCGCTGGCTTTTCCTACCACTACGGTCCTGGTCATATCTGAACAATATCCTTCATAAATACAGCCAAAATCCATCGTCAGGAAGTCACCAGGATCAATTGCTTTATTGGACGGCATTGCGTGAGGCATTGCAGAATGAATACCGGAAGCTGCAATGGTATCAAAACTGGTTCCATTGGCGCCATGGCTCTTCAGGTAGAATTCCAATTCAGCCGCCACCTGAAGCTCCGTCATACCGGGTTTCAGAATTTCTATGATATGGGAAAAAGCACCGTCTGCGATGGACTGCGCTTTTTCCATACAGGATAATTCCTTTTCATTCTTAACAATACGAAGTCTGTTCAGTGAATCCCCCATACCTTTCCAGCACAGTTCTTCACTGCATGCTTCCTTCAATTTCATAAAATCCGCATATATCATATGATCGTTTTCAAATCCGATTGCATTAATTTCATCTGCCCTGGTCATTTCCCCGATGAATGCCCCATAGCCTTTCTGATTAGAAATCTCAATCACTTCAAATTCCAAAGCTTCCTCTTTTGCCTGAGTGGTATATCTGGAATCGGTCAACAGCACCTGGCGTTTGGACGTGATATAAAGATAACCCGTTGCGCCGCGAAAACCACTGAGATACCGCATATTGTAACCATCAGATACTAAGACAGCTTCTATCATTTTTTCCTTAAATACTGCATTTAACTCCTCACGGAACATGTTTTACCTCCATCGTTTTTAGCGTGTTTAAAAATTGCTTTCTGGCAGCTGTGAGTCACACTTTTGGGAAGATTTGTCCCGGATGAAGGGCGACAATCGTACTACGTACCCTTTGTTCGGGGCAAATATGCCACTAAGCGGGGCGTGCAGATGGCAGGAATGAATTTTCAAACAGGCTCTAGCACTGCATGGCAGCACTAAACTTATTTTAGTTTGCTCTTTTTATAATAATGTAATACGATTTTTTCCAAATATCTTTTTAAAACGATCTGAATTTCTTCTTTGGGGTGAATCGGCTTTACCAGAATATTCGGAATTCCAGTTCTTTTGGCTCCATATACATCTGTAAACAGCTGATCCCCTACAAAAACAGTATTTTTGGAAGTAGTTCCCATCAACTGCATTGCCTTCTCATAATTTTTCCTGGAGGGCTTATGGGCATTCTCAATAAAAAGTGCTCCTACCTCCTCTGCAAAAGGCTTCACTCTGGGCAGCTGATTGTTGGATATCAGGCAGTATTTCATGCCCATATCCCGCAAATGGGCAAAAAATTTCTTCGCCCTTTCATCTGCCGGCTCGCCATGGGGTACCAGGGTATTATCAATATCAAATAATACGCCCCGGCAGCCTTCCCTGTATAATTTTTCAAAGTCTATGCTATATGTGGAATCCAGATAATCATCTGGGAAGAATCGTTCAAACATCCTTGACCTCGCTTTCTATTTTTCCAGGAAACGAAGCAGATCCTCATATTGTGCTTCCATCTGTTCATATCCATGCCGGTAGAAATCATTGAGTACCTTCTTGTCGCTCTCTACTCTGGA
>NZ_JAWYAJ010000606.1:0-6015 GCF_034124845.1 Robinsoniella sp. | reverse complement strand
CCCACGCCCATCTTTTCGTACACTACCTATCTTATACAAAGCGTCCTTACTCAGCTAAACCCAAATTTAGAATTTTATAAACCGCAAGGCCATCCTATCTACTTATTAAGTAAAGATATGAAGTTTTCGTATTATATTTGTACCTGAAATTATTACCTCTGGCATAGAATTCTCCGGATATGTAATAATAATTGAGAAAATGCTTTTCATTTGAAATAATATATGTTATCATATATGAACAAGTGAACATATATTAATTTAATACAGGAGGGATATGGATGAGTATGTTGCAGATTAGCGGAATCTTCATTTTAGTTTCTTTTTATGGGGCATATTTTCTGAAAATGCTGTTGCAGAAGAAAAAAGGAATTAAAACAAATCAGATGGGAAAAGGCAAGAAGGACAGTGTTACGCTTTTAGTGGAAAGAGCTTTGGGCGTTTTGACGGTATTCATTGTATTTTTTGAACTGGGCAGTATTTTAAATGGAGGTCACTGGTATTTTAACAATTTCATACGTACTGTGGGGATCCTTGCAGCAGCTGCGGGAGTTGTTATATTTATCATTGCCATGTGGACGATGCGGGACAGCTGGCGCGCCGGGATTCCGGACCAGGAAGAAACCAGGATGATAACGGAGGGAATTTATAAGTATAGCAGGAATCCAGCATTCTTAGGATTTGACTTGATGTATCTGGGGATTTTAATTGCATTTTTTAATCCCATACTTTTAGCTGTTACGGTATGTACGATTCTGGTGCTGCATTTGCAGATTCTTCAGGAAGAAAAATACCTGGAGATAGTATTTGGCGAGGAGTATCTTGTATATAAACAGATTACCGGCAGGTATTTTTGCTTCTTTTAGTGCTGTGCAGTGCCGTTTAGTATCAGGTGGGAGCCAGACGAAGACAATCCTCCAAAAACACTCCGGGAATGCTGTAAGAAGAAATTGAACGGCGAAATGGTAAAGGCACGTAGAAAGGAATAGATCATAATATGAAACCTTTAAGTAAAGCAGGAATTACAGCCTGTTCCAACGGATTACCACTGACATCCAAGGAACAGATAAATGATTTATCAGACATATTAATGAAAATGGGACTGGTGCCTGTAATCAGTCCCTGCATTTTTGAAAATAGTGAAGGTTACAGCAGTGGGGCTAAAGAACGCGGGGAAGCGCTGATGGAATTTTACAGGCAGAATGATATAGATGCCGTATTTGATGTCTCAGGCGGGGACCTTGCCAATGGAATCCTGGAATACCTGGATTACGAACTGATCCGGAAAAATCCAAAGCCTTTCTTTGGCTATAGTGACCTGACAACTGTATTGAATGGGATTTATACAAAAACAGGATGCCAGACATATATATACCAGATTCGCAACCTCTGTGCATCAGGCAATTTTAACGCACGGTTCGAGACAGCCGGGAGGCAGCAGAGAAATTTTGGGGAAACTATGCTTCAGGGAGGAGACAGTTTGTATCGCTTTTCTTACCGATTCTGTCAGCAGCAGGAAATGAAAGGAATTGTTGTGGGCGGCAATATCCGGTGCCTTTTAAAACTGGCGGGAACACCGTATTTTCCGGATGTTCGTAATAAAGTTCTTTTTCTGGAGAGCAGAAGCGGTGACAGAGCAAAGTTAGAAACGTTCCTGTATCAGTTAAAACAGATGGGCGTATTCCAACATTCTGCAGGGGTTCTTCTTGGTACATTCTCGGAATTGGACAGGTCAAATAAATATGCGATTGAAAATCTTTTGATGGAAGCCGCGGATAATCCATCTCTTCCGGTTGCAAAAACAGAGGAGATCGGACATGGCGGCAATTCAAAGTGTCTTGTGATTGGGAAAGAGTATTCTTTCCGAAATCACGAATGAAAAAGTAAAAAGTTTAAAAAAGACAGATTCAAAAAGAAAAAGCATAGAAATTAATAACATAAAAAGCGAATATATGTTCGAAAAAACTTGCATCCCTGACAAGCATGTGCTACAATAAAGACAAACAAATGTTTGGGGTGAGGCTATAAATATTATGAAGATACAGGAATCGATGAGTGTCTATGACAAATTACAGATTTTATCGGATGCAGCTAAATATGATGTGGCGTGTACTTCCAGCGGCGTGGACCGCAAGGGGAATGGGAAAGGAATCGGCAATTGTATAGCACCGGGTATCTGCCACAGTTTTTCTGCTGACGGCAGATGCATTTCACTGTTGAAAATTTTATTTACAAATGAATGTATTTTTGATTGCAAGTACTGCATTAACCGTTCTTCCAATGATGTAGAGCGCACTTCTTTTACCCCGGAAGAAGTGTGTGAGCTGACTATGGAATTTTACCGCAGAAATTATATTGAAGGGCTGTTCCTAAGCTCCGGAGTACTGCGCAATCCCACTTATACCATGGAACTTTTATATCAGACGCTGTATAAACTGCGGAACGAATATCATTTCCAGGGGTATATTCATGTGAAAGCCATACCCGGGGCATCCCAGGATTTAATCGACAGAACCGGGTTTCTGGCAGACAGGATGAGTGTCAACCTGGAACTCCCCACGTCCGAAGGACTGAAGAAACTGGCACCACATAAGACCCGCAAGACGATTCTGGCACCTATGCGGCAGATTCAGAGTACACGGGAGGAGAATCGGTATGACGTGGCTGTATATCGCAATGCGCCCAAGTTTGTGCCGGCAGGACAGAGTACCCAGATGATTATTGGTGCAACGCCGGAAAATGACTATGAGATCATCTCGGTAGCCGAGTCCCTGTATCAGAAATTTGATTTAAAGCGTGTTTTTTACTCCGCCTTTGTGCATGTAAATGAAGACTCCAATCTGCCAATGCTTCCGGGAGGACCACCTCTGTTACGGGAACACAGGCTTTATCAGGCTGACTGGCTGCTGCGGTTTTATGGCTTTCAGGCGGGAGAACTGCTGTCGGAAAAAAGGCCCAATTTTAATGTGCTGATCGATCCAAAATGTGACTGGGCATTGGGACATCTGGAGAATTTTCCAATTGAGATAAACCGTGCGGATTATTTTATGCTGCTTCGGGTGCCGGGAATCGGGACGAAGTCCGCCAGAAGAATTGTGCAGGCGAGAAGATTTGGGAGTCTAAAGTTTGAGGATTTAAAGAAAATGGGGGTTGTGCTGAAAAGAGCACTGTATTTTATCACCTGCCAGGGAAAGATGATGTATCCGGTAAAGATAGATGAAGATTATATATTGCGCAATCTCTTGAGCGTGGGTGAGAAACTTCCCTTTGAGGCAGCCGGATATCGCCAGTTGAGTCTGTTTGATGATTACAATGTGGATGCAGGTATGAATGCCTACGCTCAAAAGTTGATTGTGCAGGCATAATGTGAGGTTGGGAATAAAATGGAAAAGATAATATTCAGATGTGAGGACAGTACGGATGGCATATTTACTGGGGTGTATGATGCATGGGCAAGCAGGCTGGGGCATGGGAATGTGGCATTGCAGTCCGGAGGGAATTTAAATTATGAACTCTTTACAAGTTACGTCGATGTTCCGGTGGATCATGAAAAGGCATATAAGGTTGCCAGAACAATCCGGGAAAAAATGGTGGAAGAAGACTATGAGGCGGTTTATCAGGCAACTCTGTCAAGGGAGGATGACAAGGCAGATGCGATTTACCGGATGATTGTGCTGGGGCTTAGCGGCAACTACCGGGGACCGGTGATTCAGAATCTGGGGAATCCCCATATCTGTAAGGTGTTTGAACTGTCAAGAAATGTAGGAAATGAAGCGCATCACTATCTGGGGTTTGTCCGGTTTAAAGAACTTCAGAATAAAGTACTCAGTTCAGTGATAGAGCCGGAAAATAAGATTATTCCGGTAATTGGAGATCATTTTGCCAATCGTTTTCCCAATGAAAATTTTCTGCTTTACGATAAAACCCATCAGATGCTTATGGTGCATGAGGTGGGAAAAGACTGGGTTGTGGTTACCGGGGAAGTGAACGATCCCGAAAAATTATACCGGGCATCGGATAGAGAGATGGAATTTCAGGAACTATGGAAAGGCTTCTGTAAAAGTATCGGTATTAAGGAACGTAAGAATCAGCAGCTCCAGCGCAAGCTTGTACCTTTGAAACGCAGAAAGTACATGCCGGAATTTATATGAACTGTCAGTGTAAAAATTTGGAACAAAATCATAGATAAATTGCTGGTGTTGCAGATAGTGAGTTTAGACCGAAAGGAAATAGAATAGTTATTATTCATAGATTAGAAAATTCTTTTCTTATATAATTGGATAAAATGACGGGACGAAATCGATACCACAAAATGATCATAAAAATGCAGTGTTGACAAAATCTTCTTGACATGACATAATATGGCAACAAATAAATTAGTCATACATGGTTAAGTGAGGTGAAAAGTATGTCAGAAAGGAAAATTAAGCTTTCCGAAATCAATGAAGTAAAAGAATTTGTATCAACTGCAGGTAAATGTGATTTTGATATTGATGTATTCTATAACAGAGTTGTCATCGACGCCAAGTCAATATTAGGCGTGTTAAGCTTAGACCTGACACGTGTACTTACTGTAAAATACGGCGGAGAAGATATGCAGTTCGAAAATGTATTAAGTAAGTATTGTGCATCTTAGCGTGTTTTTGAAGCTGTACAATTCAAATTTGACTTAGCTGTTTAACATCATATGGAAAAGCAGGCGCATAATCTTGGATAGAGGTTATGCGTTTTTTGTGCTATAATGAAAATCATGTAAGGATAAAGTTCTCAAGAGCGTATATTTGGAGAATGTTTATAACGATTTGCGGGAAGCGGATGGAATAGGAGACAGGGAATTGGACGTAATACGGATTTCAGTGCGTAATCTGGTAGAATTCATTTTGCGCAGCGGTGATATAGATAATCGAAGAGGCGCCATGGCGGATAAAGAAGCCATGCAGCTTGGCAGTAAGCTGCACCGGAAAATCCAGGGGCAGATGGGGGCAGCTTATAAGGCGGAGGTGCCACTTAAACATCTGGTGGAGTTTGAAGATTTTGCAATCAGTATTGAGGGTAGAGCAGATGGCATACAGGTAGATGATTCCGGAGTCCTGATCGATGAGATCAAAGGCGTTTACCGGGATCTGGAGTTTTTAAATGAACCGGTGGGGGTTCATCTGGCACAGGCAATGTGCTATGCATACATCTATGCAAATGAAGAAAAGCTGGAAAATATTGGGGTACAGATGACTTATTGTAATCTGGATACAGAAGTTATAAAGCGGTTTTATCAGGAATACCGGATTGAGGATTTGCAGGAATGGTTTCAGAAACTGGTGACTGAGTATCAGAAGTGGGCAGTTTTCCAAAAGGAATGGAGACAGAAAAGGACAGACTCCATCAGGGAAATTATGTTTCCCTTTCCATACCGTGAGGGACAGAAAGGATTGGCTGGTGCTGTCTACCGCACGATCCAAAGAAAGAAGAAGCTGTTCATCCAGGCGTCAACCGGTGTGGGGAAGACGATTTCAACCGTATTTCCGGCAGTGAAGGCAGTTGGCGAAGGATTAGGCGATAAAATATTTTATCTGACAGCCAAAACCATAACCAGAACAGTAGCGGCAGAAGCCTTTGAACTTTTAAAAGAGCAGGGGCTGCAGTACAAAGTAATTATCTTAACGGCAAAGGAGAAGATCTGTCCTTGTGAAGAGACACTTTGTAATCCTCAGGACTGCCCTTATGCAAAGGGCCATTACGACAGGATCAACGATGCCGTGTACGAACTTTTAAATGAGAAAAGCCGATTTTTTCGGGAGGATATTCTGGAGCAGGCTGAAAAATGGATGGTATGTCCTTTTGAACTGTCACTGGATTTATCTGTGTGGGTGGATGCCATTATCTGCGATTACAATTATGTGTTTGACCCCAGGGCCAGTCTGAAGCGCTTTTTTGCGGATGGGATACAGGGAGACTATCTGTTTCTCATTGATGAGGCTCACAACCTGGTGGAACGGGGACGGCAGATGTTTAGTGCCAGTC
>NZ_JAWYAJ010000605.1:0-2489 GCF_034124845.1 Robinsoniella sp. | reverse complement strand
AGGCGATGAGGTAATCCGAATAACCGCCTTCATATTGCTGAATCACTCCGTTTTCCTCAAATGCAAATATTCTGCGGACTACTCTGTCCAGAAAATAGCGGTCATGGGATACCGTTATTACAATGCCGTCAAAACTGTCCAGATAATCTTCCAGAATGGTCAGCGTCTGAATATCCAAGTCATTGGTAGGCTCGTCCAGGATCAGTACATTCGGGGCGGTCATCAGAATACGCAGAAGAAACAGCCGCCTTTTTTCACCTCCGGACAGTTTGCCAATGAGATTCCACTGCATGGTTCCGTCAAATAAAAACCGCTCCAGCATCTGGGATGCCGTAATGGTGCCATCTGTAGTTTGTACGTACTCTCCCGCTTCCCGGATATAATCTATGACTTTCATAGAATTGTCCATGGTTTCACTTTCCTGGGAAAAATAACCAATTTTCACCGTTTGTCCAATATCAATGGAACCACTGTCCGCCTCCGTAATACCGTTTATAATCTTAAGAAGGGTACTTTTTCCGCAACCATTGGGACCAATGATACCGATCCGTTCGCCTTTTAAGAATATATAAGAGTAGTCCAGAAACAGTACTTTTTCCCCATATGATTTAGAAAGCCCGGTTACTTCAATTGTTTTGCGTCCCAATCTTGTGGAGATGGAGTTCATTTCTACGGACATGTCTTCCTGGGGACCTTTTCGTTCCTGCATTTCCTCAATTCTGGCGATATGTGCTTTTTGCTTGGTGGAGCGAGCCCTCGCCCCCCTTGCAAGCCATTCCAGTTCTGTTTTTAGAATACTCTGGCGCTTGCGTTCTGTCCCAATCTCTATATTCTGTCTGGCTTCTTTCAGACGGACAAATTCAGAATAATTTCCTGGATAACTGTAAATTTGCCCTTTATCAATTTCTACAATGCGGTTTGAGACACGATCCAAAAAATAACGGTCATGGGTAACCATAATGAGTGCGCCTCTGAACTGGTTCAGATATTCCTCCAGCCATTCAGACATGGCATTGTCCAGGTGGTTGGTAGGCTCATCCAGAATCAGAATATCCGCGGTTGCAAGCAGTATATGAGCCAGGGCTACTCTTTTTTTCTGCCCGCCGGATAATTGGCTTATTTTCTGGTCAAAGTCTTGTATCTCCAGCTTATACAGCATGGATTTTGCTTCACTTTCCAGGGACCATTCGTTTAATTTTGTTTTATTCAGGTGCATAACCGCTTCTAAGGCAGTCATTTCCTCGTTAAAATCGGGATTCTGGGACAAAAATCGAATTGTAACCTGATTGCCTTTGGTTACCTTGCCCGAATCCGGGATTTCCAGCCCCGCTGCTATTTTTAGCAGCGTGGACTTGCCGGTTCCGTTAATCCCGATCAACCCTACCTTATCACCTTCATTAATACTAAAATTAGCCTGGTCAAATAATTTCCGTTCTGTATAAGCATGTGTCAGATTTTCAATTGTCAATAAATTCATAAGCTCATTCCTATTCTATAAATCAATGTCTAATTCTACCGGGCAATGGTCGGAACCGTATACCTGGGTATGGATCTTAGCATCCTGCAGTTTGTCTTTTAAAGATTCGGAAACACAGAAATAGTCAATTCTCCATCCGGCATTCTTTTCCCTGGCTTTAAACCGGTAAGACCACCAGGAGTACACACCTTCCTCGTCCGGATAAAAATAGCGGTAGGAATCAAGAAAACCGGAACTTACCACCTGGGTAAATTTTTCCCGTTCCTCATCCGTAAATCCGGCGTTTTTACGGTTTGTTTTCGGATTTTTCAGGTCAATCTCTTGATGTGCCACATTTAAGTCTCCGCAGAAAATCACCGGTTTACTCTCTTCCAGGTGTTTGAGATATTTCAGAAAATCATCTTCCCACTGCATCCGGTAAGGCAGTCTTGCCAGCTCATTCTGGGAATTAGGCGTATACACCGTAACCAGATAAAAATCTTCGAATTCCAGTGTGATTACTCTGCCTTCCCGGTCATGTTCTTCCTTACCGATACCGTAATGGACACTGACGGGCTTGTCCTTTGTAAATACCGCAGTACCGGAATACCCCTTTTTTTCTGCATAATTCCAATATTGATGATACCCCTCTAATTCCAAATCTATCTGCCCTGCCTGAAGTTTGCTTTCCTGAATACAGAAAATATCAGCATCTATATCCTGAAAAAAATCTAAAAAACCTTTTTGGACACAGGCACGCAGTCCATTTACATTCCATGATATTAATTTCATATTTTATTACCTTTGCTCCTTGCAGGTGACCCTGCAATACAGCCCTTTCACTTTCGTCTATCAAACATAGATATGTTGATTATAATATACGGAATGGTAAAAGTAAAGATCGTTTGTATACCATAAGGGGGACCTGATTTTGTACGGAATAAAATCCAATCCCAATTCAACCTTGCATTTTACGCCGGGTTACACTAAACTAAAAGAAAGAGAAATTATATAAGATTAGAGGTTGATTACA
>NZ_JAWYAJ010000604.1:0-10039 GCF_034124845.1 Robinsoniella sp. | reverse complement strand
TGCGTTGAGCCTTCCAAACCCCTCTCCTGGTCCGCCCCCTTCTCTTTCCGTACACCACCTCCATCTACAAAGCGTCCTTACTCAACTAAACCCAAATATAATGCATTTAATAGAACACTATAAAACGCTCTAGAGCTCTTTTGTGAGCTTCGCTGCCCGCCTGAAAAAGATCAATCCAAGGATGAACATAATTGCCAGGGCACCTACGCCCAGATTAACTTTTCCGGTAAGCTGGCTGATGAAGCTCACCAGGATGGTACCAAGAAAAGAAGCTCCTTTCCCGCAGATGTCCAGAATCCCAAAGTATTCACCGGATTTATCAGGCGGAATGATTTTTGCAAAGAAAGAGCGGGACAGTGCCTGTACCGTTCCCTGGAACATACCAACACATACGGCTAAAATCCAGAATTCTAACTGGGAATCCAGCTGCATGGCGAACAGTGTGATGCCCAGATATGCCACAATACAGATGGTTATGAGGCGTGTGGTATCCTGCTTCTGAGCAATTCTTGCGAAGATCAGAACACAGGGAAAGGCAACGATCTGCGTCAGTAAAAGTGCCAGCAGCAGTCCTGTGGTATCAAGCCCCAGAGAGGTGCCATATGCCGTAGCCATATCTATGATGGTGTAGACGCCGTCGATATAAAAGAAAAATGCCAGCAGGAACATAAAAATATGCTTTTGGCGTTTCATGTCTTTCAGGGTTTGATACAGCCGCCCAAAACTTTCCAGGGCGGCATTACCGGTCTTTTCTACATAATAGGTCTGTTTGTAATTTTTAATCAGAGGCAGAGAGGAAGCCAGCCACCAGGCTGCAACAATACAAAAAGCCATCGCCATAGCCTGTGTCATGGTAAGTCCCAGTTTCTCTGCCCCCAATACCAGTCCCAGACTGGCAATAAACGGGATACAGCTTCCGATATAGCCCCAGGCATAGCCGTGGGAAGAAACCTTGTCCATTCGTTCCGGTACCGTGATATCGGTAAGCATAGAGTCATAAAAAATATTTGCAGAAGAATAACCGACTTTTGTGATTATGAAAATACCCAGAAACCAGATCCAGGAATGGATGAATCCTAGAATGATACATCCTGCGATGCCGATTCCAATGGAAAGAAGGAAGAATTTCTTCTTATAATTTTTGGTGTCTGAAATTGTTCCGGCAATGGGGCCGATGAGTGCCACTAAAATAGTAGCGACAGATGCGGCATAACCCCAGTAAGCAAGATAATTCACGTCGGAAATTTCAGCATTTTCAGCCAGATAGTTAAAATAAATCGGAATGATTGTTGAAACCAGCAAAATAAATGCTGAGTTGCCCACATCGTATAAGACCCATTTCTTTTCCAGGGCAGTCAGTTTAAATTTCATAGAAAATACCTCTCTGTTATGGTTAATAGGGGCAGTTAGTCCGAATAGACAAAAATCTCTTTTCGCGCGGGTTTATACCTGTTGGAAAAGAGATTTTAAGTATCGTAAATTACGGTGAACTTGTCCTACGCTTCCTCTCTGTCGTTGGTCAATTTCAGCCTGTCAAAGATATAGAATAAAAGAGACAGGATCATACCAACGATACATGCAAGTACCATGCCTTTTAATTCTACGTTGCCAAGAGTAAGTGCAGCACCTGAGAGTCCGGTGACAAAAACTACGGATGTCAATGTCAGGTTGCGGCTTTTGCCATAATCTACACCGGCATCTACCATAATACGGATTCCGGAAGTTCCGATCATTCCGTAAAGGAGGAAGGAGATACCGCCGATGACAGGACCCGGAATGGTGTTGATTAATGCCGACATCGGTCCGATGAAAGAACACAGAATCGAGAGTACGGCAGCACCGCCGATAACACGGACGGAGTATACTTTTGTCATAGCCATAACACCGATGTTTTCTCCGTAAGTTGTGGTAGGTACAGAACCGACCAGACCGGATAACATGGTGGAAAAGTTATCTGCAAATAAAGAACGGTGAAGACCCGGATCTTTTAACAGGTCACGTCCAATTATTTTACTGGTTACTACCTGGTGTCCGATGTGCTCAGAAGCGATTACCAGGATAACCGGAAGCAGTATCAGGATCGCTTCCGCATTAAAGTGGGGAAGCTGGAAATTCGGAAGGGAAATAAAAGGTGTTGCCAGTGCATCCTGGATGGTGCCAAAATCAATGACATTGAAAATGACGGCTGATATATAACCGGCAATAATGGCAATCAGGATTGGAATAACGGCAAGGAACTTTTTAAACAGTACATTTCCGAAAACGGCAACGCCTAATGTGATTAAAAAGACAATGAGGTTATTCATGGCTACCGGAGTAACCGTCTGCTCATACAATCCGGATGCCTGATCCAGTGTATAAGTTGTGGATGATAAAATCCCGGCATTGGAAGCAGCTGTTCCGGCAAGCTCCAGACCAATCAGTGCGACAACGGGACCCATGGCCGCCGGAGGCAGAACAATGTCAATCCACTTTGTCCCAAATTTGTAAATGATAAACGACAGAATACATCCGCACAGACCTACGATTACGAAACCGCCCAGGGCGTATGAGTACCCCCATTTGGCAATTACAATGCCAGCAGGTGCAAGAAAGGCAAAACTGGATCCCAGATATGCGGGTGCCTTCCCTTTTGTGATCAGGATAAATAGCAGCGTACCGATACCGTTGGTAAGCAATACGATTGCGGGACTGATTCCAAAAATAAATGGAACAAGTACAGATGCGCCAAACATGGCAAACATGTGTTGAATACTCAGAGGAGCAAGCAGTTTAAATGGTACCTTGTCCTCAACTTGAATGATCTTTCTTTCGCTCAAGAAAATTCCCTCCCTGTTTTATGATTATTTTTAACTCTTTATACTATATCATACAAAAACATGACAAGAAAGAAAAAAATGTTGAAATTGATCAGAAATTGTTTAAAAAGAGCGGGAGGGAACGGATATTGCGTAAATCAGCTAAAAAGTTACGCCAATTACAATTGGGGAAGTCCCAGATAATTCAATAGCCCCACGTAAATGCCGTATGCAAACTGATACTGGTCATCCCTTAAATGCTGAGCATCACTGGTGTTGCTGATATAAGCCAGCTCTACCAAAACCGCCGGCATATTAGTGCGGCGCAGTACGTACAGACCGGGATTGATCCGGACGCCATTATCCTTTGTCCCTACCCGGCGTACAATTTCAGCCAGTATATCCTGAGCCAGATAATAAGGTACGGAATCCGGTCGGTATACGTAGACTTCAGTGCCGTTGATGGCAGGGTTTGTATTAGAGTTTACATGGATGCTGATAAAATAGTCGGCAGGCCAGCTGTTTGCCATATTTACACGTTCACGAAGACTGGTGGCATTACTGGTACCCAGAACTTCAGTGGGGGAGTTACGGGAAGTACGAACCTCAAAGCGGGGGTCGGCGGCGAGAAGATCTGCCAGATATGCCCCTACTGTGTAGGTAATATCCTGCTCCCGAAGACCATTTCCCTCTGCTCCTGCATTAAAGCCGCTGGGATTGTGTCCCTGGTCTACAAAGATACGAATTGCCAAGAGTATCACATCTTTTCTATAATTATGGTATCTGTATATTATATGATAAAGGAGAGGGAGCGTGCAGAAAATTATATCTTTTCTGCACACTATATAATTGTATTTTAACAGAATTCAAGGTATAATAAGAACATTCCAGATTAACATATCATTGACAAGAAGCGTCCGTATATGGAGGGACCATGGAGACAGAGAATAACAAGAATGACAGGAACAAGATTCCCTGCGGTGTGTGCAGGGTGAAATGTGATAAGGTTTTTACTATAATATGGGCAAATGACCGCTATTATAAAATGTTTGGGTATACTGAAAAGGAAGAGCAGGCGAAGATAACCGGCGTTAAGCAGATCATTTACCCCGGGGATTTTCAAAGACTTATCCGTATGCTTCATAAAAAAATTGCGCAGAATACATATACTTTTGAATGTGAACACCGTTATATCCACAAAAACGGGAGTATTATGTGGATGAGAGTACAGTCATCCTATGATCCGTGTGAGGGCGGGGTTCTTACCTGTGCCATTACGGATATTACGGACCGAAAGAGTGAAGAAGCTTTGCTGGTATTAAAAGAAGAAGAAAACCGCATAGCTTTTGCCATGACCGGAAAGGTGATGGATATTTATGATATCAAAAACCGGACGCTTTATATAGAAAAAAAGGGATTACAAAATTTTGCACTTCCGGCAGTTATAACAAACATGCCGGATGGTCTGCTGGATACAGAGGTAGTAATTGAAGAAAGTAAAGAAGATGTTTCCCGGTTTTTTCAATCTATGACGGATGGAATCCCCATGGGCGAGATTGTAGTCCGTTTAAAAAATAAAAAAGGAAACCTTAACTGGTACCGAATGAAGTACCGGCTTACGTATGGGCAGGACGGGGAAGTTCAGAGAGGCATTATCATTTATGAGGACTATACTGTCCAGCGGGAAAAAGAAGCTGCATATGAAAAATGGCAGAAATATAACGAGAATCAGCTTGCGGGGGAAATTGTGTCCTTTGAGTGCAACCTGAACCAGAATACGGTGGAGCATATGGGTGGTCCCATGGCGGACGAACTTTTGCAAAACGCTGGTACCTATGATGGACTGGCTGGGTTTGTGGCCGGACAGTGGATTTATGAAGAGGACAGACAGGCATTTGAACACTTTTTTAACAGAATTAGACTGCTGGATAAATATTATAAAAAAGACTGCAGCCTGAAAATGGACTGCAGAGTTCTGGATTCCAAGGGCAATCCCGTATGGACGGAAATCTGTATTTTTCTTCTTTCAGATGCTGTTCTGGACGAAATCAGGGCGATGATTCTGATACGCAATATTGATAAAGAAAAAAGAAGAAGTCTGGAATTAGAGAACCGTTCCCAGATCGATCCACTGACAGGGCTGCTAAACCGGGGAACGGTAATCGAAGAAGTATCAATGCTTCTGGAACACAGTCCGCTGTCCAGCCGGCACATTTTTATTATGGTAGATATTGATTTCTTTAAATCCCTGAACGACCAGATGGGGCATCAGTTTGGAGACCAGGTATTAAGAGAAATCTCGAATATATTAAAAACCTCCGTCCGTATCAATGATATTGTGGGGCGTCTGGGCGGAGATGAATTCGTAATGTGCTTAAGGGATATTCCGCTGAATACCCTTCTGGAACAGAAGCTGGGAAGTATCATTACGAATCTTTCCAGGCATTATGAAGAAGGCATCTGCGTATCCGGAAGTATGGGTGTGGCGGTATACCCCAAGGACGGAACCAGTTTTGATGAGCTCTATATGCGTGCCGATGCTGCGCTTTATACCGCCAAGGAGCTGGGGCGCAATCAGTTTGTATTCTATCAACAGGGGATGGAGCAGAAAAAAAGAGACCGGAACAGGTGCAGGGAAACAGCGGAAACCGGGGCAGAAATGGAAGCCGCTGATCAGCAGCCTAAAAGTATGGACAATAAAGAGTATCGGACAGAATTCAGGTCTCTGAAGCATCTTGAGGAAAGTGATCTGATAAACCGTTATATAAAGTCAGTTCATCGTATATTCAGTGACATTGCCGTAATGAATGTAACGAAAAATCACTACAGGCGGATGCTGGGCGAGAGTGATGGAGAAATGCAGAAATGGGAGTTTGGAAATCTCGGAGAAGAACTGGATTCCATAGCCAGGAGCCGCATCTGTCCTGAGGACGAGGTACGCTTTAAACAGTTTACCAACTGGGAACTTGTGAGAAAAGCAATACAGGAAGGCAATCCTGCTGTTTATGGTGAATTCAGGACAGGTAAGGATGGTGAAATTTATAAGTGGGAAGGATTTTATCTGGTTCCCATGGACAGGGGCAATGGGGATGAGGTGTATCTTTGCCTAACTCAGGATATTCATACCAGAAAAGTTCGTGAAGAAGAGAACCGGACACTCCAGATACAGCTGCGCAGACAGATCGAAGATGAATGTTACCGTAGAATCATGGAATTATCCGGAACCATATTACTGGAGTATGACAGGGAGAATGACAGTTACTACGCATCCCCTCCGGCAAAGCAGTTTACATTTATTAAAAATGTAGGCAATAACGGGAACCAGCGCTTTATCACACAGGATGACGTTCATCCAAATGACTGGCACCAGGCGCAGATGATATCTAGAAAAGTGATCGACGGAGCCATGAATGCAGGCGCTACAGTACGTTTGAAAAAAACAGATGGTCAGTTTATGTGGTGTCATATTGTTCTAACGGTATTAAGGGCGGAAGACGGTACAATCAACCGTTCCCTATTCACTATAACAGATGTGGATGAAGCTACCAGAAACCGGAGAGAACTGGAATACAGAGCAGAATATGATGATTTGACAGGCTGTTCTAATTTCAGCCGGTTCAAAATAGAAGCGAAACAGATTCTGGAAAACAGAAATGAAAAGAAATATGCCCTTTGGTATTGCGATCTTCGCAATTTCAAATTGGTGAACAACGTCTATGGATATGATTTCGGAGACCGTGTTTTGCAGTATTGGGCAAAAATCAGCAGCCGTGACCAGCGGGAGGGAGAAATATTCGCCAGAGTTTCGGCAGATCATTTTGTTTCGCTTCTCTGGTACGACAGCATCGAAGAGTTGGAAAAGCGGTTTCGGAAAAATGCTGGATTACTGGCAAAATTCAAGGGGCTGGCAGGGAAAAAGCTGCGGCTTGAAATGGTAGCGGGCATTTATTTGATAGAAAAACGCGGAAAAAGCATTGGCGTGGAGGATATGATAGATTGTGCCAACCTTGCACAAAAAAGTGTGAAGGTATTGGAAGGCAGCAGATATGCCGTCTATACGGAAGACATGCGCAGACAGATATTGTCGGAAAAAGAGATGGAGTCAGCCATGTACAAAGCATTGGAGAACCGGGAGTTTTGCGCTTATTTTCAGCCTATCGCTGAGATTCAGGATGGAATACGGGTAACTGGGGCAGAGACCTTGGCAAGATGGATACGTCCGGGTTACGGTGTGGTTCCTCCTAACCGGTTTATCCCGCTATTCGAAAAGAATGGATTTATCATTGACCTGGACAGCTATATGTTCGAAGAGGCCTGCCGTTTTCTGCGCAAGTGGCTGGATGAAGGAAGGGAACCCATTAAAATATCGGTGAATGTCTCCAGAATCAGTGTATTTCAACGGGACTTTTCCAAACATTATATTCGGTTAAAGGAAAAGTATAATATACCAAACGGCCTGCTGGAACTGGAATGTACGGAATCCGTGCTGGTGGAGAATGCAGAATTGCTGGAGATGGTAATGCGCACCATGCGGGTAAGCGGATTTTTCTTCTCCATGGATGATTTTGGTTCCGGATATTCTTCCCTGAACCTGCTAAAAGATATTACGGTGGACATCTTAAAACTGGATATGATGTTTTTCCGCAATGAAAATCTCAAGGAACCCAGACATCAGACCATCATATCCAGTATTATCTCTATGGCGAAAGCATTAAATATGAAAGTTGTGGCTGAAGGTGTGGAGACAGAGGAACAATTGCAGCTGCTGCGTAAATTCGGATGCGACTATATCCAGGGATATCTGATCAGCAGACCCATACCGGAACAAGAATTTGAAAATCAGTTTTAAACTGGCTTGTATGCCTTTCAACTGCTGATTTTTTTAAACTTATTGTCCAGAAAGATTTGAAAATGTTCCGCTGTGCCTATTGTGAAGTTGTTTTTACCAAGAGCCAGATATCTGCCGCCGTGTTCCAGAAAATAATAATTGTGAATCAAGGTCCAGCTTTTAATGCCGGACCAGTCAACCACCGTTGTTTCTTCCGGAGCAATCTGGGTAAGAGCATTTGGGGTAATCTGAAAGGTCATCTTTTTACCCCTGAGGCAGTCATGTTTGGTTTTGCGAAGAGTTCTTACAAAAGACCTCTTAAAAAAGTCTCTGGCATAATAAATTAAGATAATGCCAAGGACCATGGCTCCCATTCCTGCGGCACCCAGCCCCCAGCTCCGTAATCGAGGTGCCTGGCTCAAAGCCAGAACGCTCATCAGAAGGAAACCAATTCCCCAAAGCTGGTAACGTTTGACTGCCTGATAAGCAGGAGTATAATTCTCTAAAAGAGTATCATAATATAGTTTTTCAAATTCATCATCATACGATGTTTCGTTCTGGAATAAAAGTTCCAAGTTACATACCTCCTTTTGAGCATGTCTGAAAAATAATTTCCGTAGTACGGTTATGAATAACCAATGAAGTTGTGTTACAGGCATTTTCCAGATATGCTTTGATTGTTTATTATATACTGAAAATGTGATTATTATATGAAAAATCGGTGATAAGAATAAATAACAATGCAAGTGTTTTAAGAAATACTGCCATGGGAGCCGTTGAATTTTCCTTTTATTGCTACTTTAAATCAAAGTTGTTTACTGTTATAATAACAAAAACAGAACAAATGTTCGAAAAGATAGGAGGAATAATCATGGTTTTTGGTACAGGGATTAATATGGATTCTCCGGATGCTGGGAGAATTCGGGGAAAGCAGATAGAAATAGCCTGTTACTGCTGGTTTACCAGAACGGGGATCAGCATACCCAGATTAGTAAAATACCAGGATGAAGAAGGAGAAATACATACGATAGGGAGTATACGTGTACTGTGTTCGGAACAGAAGAATTTTGCGGGGATTTCTTCCATGGAGTATCAGTGCGAAATGGAAGTAGAGGGGATTTTGAAAAATGTGAAGCTGATCTTTTTTCGGGAGAGGAATAAATGGGTGATGGTTTATGGGAATGAATGAGTATATATTGCTAATCCAAATGGTCTATGCTATACTTCCTATTAGAAAATATCAGGTCTAAAAGAGAACTATGCAGATTATTATGATATGAATAGGCATATATAAAAGTATCAAATAATATGCCGGATAAATAAGCTAAAAATTCTTTAGATGGAAAGGAAGCTGCAGAAAATGATCTATAATAATGTATTGGAGGCAATCGGACATACACCCATGGTTCGTTTAAACAGACTGTCCCAGGCGGACAGTGCTGAGATCCTGGTGAAATACGAAGGGGTAAATGTGGGCGGATCCGTGAAGACAAGAACCGCGTACAACATGATTGCTGAGGCAGAGAAAAAAGGAAAGCTTCATAAGGATTCGGTAATTGTGGAACCTACCAGTGGGAATCAGGGAATTGGACTGGCGCTGGTTGGAGCTGTAAAGGGTTATAAGGTAAAAATAGTGATGCCCGATTCGGTGAGTGAAGAACGCAGGAAATTAGTGACGCAGTATGGGGCGGAAGTAATACTGGTACATGATGAGGGAGATATCGGAGCCTGTATCGAGGAGTGTCTCCAGACGGCTCTTCGTATTGGGGCAGATGATCCCAATGCATATATTCCCCAGCAATTTGTCAATCCCGATAACCCATTGGTGCATAAATACCATACAGGAGTGGAAATACTGGAACAAGTAGAAGGACCAATCCATGGTTTCTGTTCCGGGGTGGGCACAGGGGGCACGCTTTCCGGCATTGGAGAGGTATTAAAACGGCAGAATCCGGATATCGTAATCTGGGCTGTAGAGCCGGAACATGCAGCAATTTTATCAGGCGGAAGCATTGGAACGCATTTACAGATGGGAATAGGTGATGGGCTGATTCCGGAGAATCTGAATATGGATATCTATGAGGATATCTGTATTGTGACGGATGAAGAAGCACTGGATGTATCCAAACGGCTTGCCAGAGAAGAAGGACTGCTGTGCGGCATTTCAAGCGGGTCCAATGTGGCGGCGGCAATGCGCCTTGCAAAAAAGCTGGGTCCGGGAAAAAGAGTGGTTACCATTCTTCCGGATACGGGAGAACGTTATTACAGCACAGAATTGTTTGAAGATTAAAAAACAGTCCCTTTTGATAAGCTTCTGATAACTTTTGCGGAGAATGCCTTGTAAAATAGTAGAAACCTATGCTATAATCCTGTCTTTGACAGTTGAATACGTAAAGAACCGCTGTATCCCCTT
>NZ_JAWYAJ010000603.1:0-38059 GCF_034124845.1 Robinsoniella sp. | reverse complement strand
TGCAGGAGTGCCGTAACGGGAGGTAGGTGCATAATATCCGGTCACCTGATATCCCCAGGAACCGTCAAACGGATGCTCTGCTATCCCCATCAGTTCCACATGGGTATACCCCATATCTTTTATGTATTCCACCAGATCATGGGCAAGCTCCTTATAATTATAAAACCCGTCCTCATCTCCCTCATGCCGGGGATGCTTTTTCCAGGAACCCGGATGAACTTCGTAAATGGAGATTGGCTCTTCATCCTGATTTGTCTGGGCACGTTTTGCAATCCATGCCGCATCTCCCCATTTAAAGTTGTTGATGCAGGCAATCCGGGACGCCGTACCCGGCCTGACTTCCGCCTGGTTTCCATATGGATCCGCCTTATATAGTGCTCGTTCATCTTTGGTGGTAATATAATATTTATACAGACTGCCCACAAAAGCATCCGGTATGAATGCCTCGTACACGCCAATAGGGTCTATACGCCTCATAGGATGGGCTTTCTCATTCCAGCCGTTAAATTCCCCAACAACACTTACATCTGCCGCATTTGGTGCCCAGACGGCGAAATAAACGCCGTCTGTCCCTCCGATTTTCTGCGGATGTGCACCCAGTTTTTTATAAATATCATAATGTGTTCCCTGACCAAACAGATACTGGTCTAAATCGCCAAACAAAAGCCCCTTGTTCTCAGCCTTTTTCGCAGCTGTTCCTCTGGCCTGCTTTTTCTCTGCCATCTTCTCACCCCTGGTTTATTTTTATTATTACGCTTCCACACGCTTTTACTTCTAACGTAATCTTACCATGATCTGCAACGACCTTTTCCCCTGTAACAGCATCCACACAGCTTTCTGCTTCCACAGGCAGCGGTATTGTCATAACTGCTGCATTTTCATCGTTATTAACCGCAATAACCACCGCTTCCTTCCCCAGTATTCTGGCAAAAGCATACTGGCGGTTGGTCAAAACCAGCTCCCGGTAGATTCCACTGGCAAGTGCCTGGTTTCCTTTGCGGATATCTCCAAGCTCCTTTAAATGCCGGATAATCTCAGGATGCTGATTATTTTTTTCACATTCTTCCAAAATCAGATGCGGTCTCAGCGGATCATCATTTCCGCCTTCCTTCTTTCCTTCAACGCCCCATTCCGAACCGTAATAGATAGATGGAATTCCCGGAAGGGTATAGAGCAGCGTATAAACCGGATCGACATGATCCTTATTAGTCAGCTTGCTCATAATGCGGTCCACATCATGATTGTCTACAAAGGAATACAACGTTCTTCCCTTATAGATCCCGCCGTTTTCATCAAACTCACGCTTCACCGTATGGGCAATCTCAAAGTAATTATGGTCATTATGACCGGAATAAAGCCCCTTGTGAAGTTCATAGTTGGTAACCGCGTGAAGCACTTCATCATTTGCCCATTTTGCGTAATCCCCATGGATGACTTCACCCATCAGCCAGAAATCTTCTTTTTCAGACTCCGTTACCCGGCGCATCTCTTTCATAAAATCAAAATCCAGGCAGTCTGCACAGTCCAGACGGATTCCGTCGATATCAAACTCCTGAATCCAGAAACGGATTACATCCAGTAAATAATCCCTTACTGCACGTTCCGACTGATTTAAATTAACCAATTCAAAACAATTTCTCCATGCCTCATAACCAAAACCGTCATTATATGGCGTATTCCAACCAAAATTAATTCCTTTATACCAGTTGCGGTAAGGAGAATTTTCCCTGTTCTGTTTAATATCCTGAAAAGCAAAAAATTCTCTTCCCGTATGATTAAATACCCCGTCGACAATCACCTTGATGCCTTCTCCATGGGCCATCTCCACAAACTTCTTAAAATCTTCGTTGTCACCAAGGCGCCTGTCGACTACTTTATAATCCTTCGTATCGTAACCATGTGTGGTAGATTCAAATAACGGCCCTATATAAATTGCAGTACACCCAATTTCTTTTATATGCGCCAGCCAGGGAAATAATTCCTGAAATCTGTGAATTGTTTTATTTTCTCTGTTCTCTTTTGGTGCCCCTGTCATTCCCAGGGGATACATGTGATAAAATACTGCCTCTTCATACCATTTATTCATTTCTATCAATCTCCTTTACGAATATATTCCATACATAAACTGATGCACCAGGCTCCGCTTGGTGTCATCACTAACAATGATTTCCATTTCTGTCTGATCACATACCACTAAAATATAATGGCTTAATATTCCAATAAAACCAATGGCAAACTGCCTCTGGCGTCCCCGCATATTTCCCAGCTGCCCTTCCGCCTGCTCAAACACACCTATAATAATGTGATAAAACTTACTCACCAGCGGCTGAACCGCACGATAAGCATCGTTATCTTTCGCCGAATAGAACAGAGCCATCATTAACATATAGGTTTTCTTATGAGATATTGCATAATCAATAAATGCACCAGCCAAATGATAAAGCGTCATGGGGAGATCCCCTTTATACTCAGCCGCATTAGCCAGCCGTGTCCTGAATTCTTCAAACTGCGTATTCAGAAGGCTTTCCAGCAGCCCATATTTACTTCCAAAATAATAATATAGCGTGGGTTTTGTGATCCCGGCTTTCTCTACAATCTCCTGTATTCCCACTGCATCATATCCCTTATGGTAAAATAACTCCAGTGCAGCCTCCATAATCAACTGTTTATTATCCATTGAAATTCTCCTTCTGCTATTATTATACCGTTCGGTATACAAAATGTCAACAAAAAGGAGCTTCTCTTCAGAAACTCCTTTTCGCAGATGATTTATTATGATCCCTTTTTTCTAATATACTTCATTGTAACAATCTACGTACTCAGAATGATCTACTGAATAGTATCTATCCAAATATATCCTAAATAGTATCTATCTGAAATCTTTCTCGCAGAGCAGAACTCTGTCTTCTTCATCAAACCGCTTCCCTGACAGGCTTGAGAACAATTTTCTCATACCGATGCGGTCAACGCGTTTCATTGCCCGGTCTACAATATCCTTCACATCTGCAACCGTAACCGCATGATCAGGAGACTGGATCTCACCAATCCGGTCATACAGAAGCCCCACAGCAGGTTCTTCAATATGGTAATCCTTATCGTTAGCATAAGTTTTTCCGAAATAAACCAACTCATCATTGGTAAAGATCGGTATGGTAATGTTCACATTAAATTTGCATGCCAGATCCGGATAACGTGCAAGAAGATCCCGTACATAGCTCTTCTCGTCTTCCAGAATCACTATCAGTCCATCCGTCTTAAATTCCATTGCCTTTGCCAGCATCTCAACTGCATTTTCATCCAGATCTCCGGCTTCTTCAATAATCAGTGTACCGCCCGCAATCTTGGATATGGTCGCCGGAATATCCTTTTTATTAAAGTCTTCCGCATAGATCTTAGCTACCTTCGCTGAACTCTGCCTCTTCTCCTGGCTGATTACCTTGGCCAGGTTAATACCAAGAGTCGTTCTGCCGCTTCCTGCATCTCCTGTTATGACAACATTTCCGATCTTGGAATTACCTGACCCGAAGTTACCTTCCCTGATTTTTGAAATAGCATGGGCAAGCTGTGCATCCAGCCCCTTTATTCTGGCAAAAAATCCAAGTGTCGTCTTCTGTGACTCTGTAAGCGTCATAGGTACATGCGCATTCAGTTCCGGTGCAGGGTGATACATCGGATCGGATGCAACTCTATGTACGCTTTCTTCCACATCATTTAACATCTGGTCTTTCACTGTCATATCAGAATGAAGATGAGATGTATTTGCCGCTGCCTCAATGGCTGCCGACAGGTCAATCGTTGCCCCCGGATCATCTGCTTCCGGCATTTGGATCTCATCCGGCATCTGCACTTCGTCCGGCATCTGTATTTCATCCGGCATCTGCACTTCGTCCGGCATCTGTATTTCATTCGGCATCTGCACAACATCCAGCATTTCCTGCTCATCTGTCATATCTGTTTCATCCAGGGCATCCGACTCTTCTTCCTGCTCATCTGCATCCTGGTATTCTATGCCTTCATCATCCGTATCATATTCGTATTCGACAACCTCTTCCGGTTCTTCCTCATATTCATACTCATAATCTTCTGCGTCTTCGTCCGCATTCTCTTCGTATTCGAATTCTTCCCCGACTTCGTCCGCATCTACAGTATCTTCATCTCTGTCATCGTCTTCGTCCGGATCATATTCCAAATCAGCATCATATTCCGGCAGCTCTTCATCTAACGGTTCTTCGTCTGCATCCAGCTCATCCCCATCCGGCTCTCCATCATAATCCTCTTCATCCATTGCATCTTCCGAATCATCGTATTCATCAGACTCTTCATACGCTTCTCCATCCGAATCTTCATCATAATATTCTACCGAATTTGAATCATCCAGATCTTCAGCATCTTCCTCGTCATCCCCATCTACCATGGATTCGTCCTCATCTGCTTCATCCTCATCTTCCACACCACTCATAGAAGTAAGTACATCATCGATAGAAATCCCTCTGAACTCCTGATTATCGGCATAAACCGCTTCTTCTGCTTCCATTTCTGCAGCTTCTTCACCGGAGGTATCCCCGATAACGGTAGCAGGGTTCATATCGTCTTCATCTTTAGGCTTCTTGATTCCTGATAAAATTTCTCGCATATTTTTAGCCAGCTCCATTTGCAAATCTGCTGTATTATATGCCGGAAGGACCGGAATTGACTCTGCTTTTCCTATATTTTCTTCCTGGAGAGCTTCTTTCACAGGCGTATACTGGCGAATCATCTCTTCCTCATCAGCATAACTGTCGTCTCTGCCATAGCTTTCCGATTCCTGCTTATGCATCGCAACCGATGCTGCAATCTCCCGCTCCGTAGCAGCAATAATATTAGCTGCCAGGGCTTCTTCTTCCGTCTCAGGCATTCCTTTCAGAATTTCCTTTTCTAATTTAGGAACTGCTTTTGTCACTGTTTCTTCTTTTGTTTTTATATCAACAATTCCACTTGGATTGTCATAGATGGTCTGCTGTTCCGGTGTCAGCGGGACATAATTCCGCTTAAGTTCCAGAGCCTTTACCACATACTTTCCATTGTGGAACCAAAGAGTTATATCGTCACATTCTTCAATACATTTTTCAACCAATCCGGCTTTGTGGTACAATTTTGCCAGTTCATATGCCCACTGTTCCGTGTATTCCTTATGTTTGTACTCTTCCAGAATCTCAATCTGTTCCTCCAGAGAAGATCCTCTGCCTTTATATAGTTTATATTTTAAAACATATTTACTGTTATCATTGGGTGCCGCATTTACAAATTCCGTATAGAATTCAACTGCTTCGTCAAACTCACGCATTTTGATTGCAACTTCGGTCAACCGATAAAGGATACTTCTCACCATAGGAGATCGGCGGTAAGCACGCAGCAGGATCTGCTTGCTGTCATCCAGTTGTCCGTTTGCTTCATATATTTCGCTAATCATGCATAAGGTACGTACATTTCTGACACGTTTCCATTCAATGGAGTCTGCTATTTTAGCTGCTTCATCATATTCTTCCTGTTCAGCCAGTCTGGTTATTTCTTCCAGCTTCGCATTATATTCAAATTTATCCAACTTATTCACCTCTTAGTTTGGGTCTGCATAGTTTTCTACATAATTGCATTAAGTGTACCATACCTGATTTTCGTTGTCAAAACCAAAACCGTGATTTCATTATATTTTCACAAAAAATAGCCGCTATCATAGGGATAACGGCTATTGGTAACTTTTATCATTATTTAATTGTAATTTACTTTTTATGTAATCGGAGGTTCATCTTCTTAATTTCCTGCATCTCTATTTGAGATATATTTAAAAATAATTTAAATATATGAAATTATTCACTCAAAGCTTTCGACTATATCTTTCGCAAATATTTATCTCCTATACGTTCGTTTATATAAGTTCTCTAAATATATAAATAATCCTATTATAAATCGATTGGTTTATTAGAATAGAAATTCTTATAAATGATATCAGATTTTAATCTGATCTATAAATATATCTTCGTTGATTATATAGACTACTGATATTTTTTAATAACTGTTTCTTCACACAGTTGTTAAAAACCTTTGAACTACTATGTGGTAATTCCTTCAATATGGTGACAATTTATTTTCTTTATCCATAAATTCCAACCTATCATCTCTCCGATTATCTAACGTCTACCCGATTCCTTTGGAATTTTATATGTGATAAAGGTCTTTCTCGCAGGAAACAACTGTCATACCACAACCATATTGAACTGAAACTATAGAAACTGTGTCCACTGGACTCGACCTCCTCTTCCTTAACATTTCAACAAGTTTTAATATTTAAAACAACCACATGCCTTATTCAAAAATCATTCCAGGATTTCTCGTCTCCTGTGAATTTATTTTAAGTACATGTTTTGTTGATGAAGTTATAATACCACAGGAGATTTTATTTGTCAACACTATTTCTGAAATAAATTCAAATAAATTTTTAATATGATCTAATATGGTTTCTTGAACTGTTAATTTTATTAATTATATATAATATTCTGTTAATTCAGAATATCAGTTTTTTGAATTTCTTTCCGATATCCGCTGGGCGTGTACCCAACCTGCTTCTTAAATAGCTTGGAAAAATAATTTACATCAGAGATACCTACGTAATAGGCAATGTCCTGCACCTGCATGTCTCCGGTATTAAGCAGCTTTAAGGCAGCATCTATCCGCTGTTTGTTCACGTAATCAGTTAAGGTTACACCCACTTCTTTTTTAAACAGCGTGGAGAGATAACTGGAATTTACATTAAACAGCTCTGCAATATCCTTTAGACCCAGGGGGCTGCTCAGGTTCAGATTTATATAATCTACCGCCTTTCTGATGATGGGACTGTGGTTACGAAGGGATTGGTTCCTGACCAGGATGCAGTATTTTCGAATCATCTCCAGATTTAAATTTTCTATCTGCTTTGTGGAGATTGCAGCTTCTATCTTCAAAGCATACCGATGGGAAATCTCATCCAGGTAAACCGGATGGACATAACTTGTCTCAGAGGATTTGCGCAAAAGAGTATTCAGTACAAAGGAGAGATTCTTCCTGTCCCTCAACGGATCCTTATTGCGCTGTGCTATCCGGTAACTGGTAAAATTATGGTAGGCAATTACTGCTGCTTCCTGATTTCCTTTTTTTACAGCCTTTAGTAATTCATTTTCTTTATCATATCTTTCTTTTATGACATTTATGGAGAAATACATATCCGGGCCCGGTACAAACGACTCCAGAAGCTGACGCTTTTCCTGATCCTCAAGAAATTCTATACGGCACTCTTCTTCCCTTGCATACAAAAACGATGCCAGAATATTCAAGGCAGAAATTACCCTTGCATGATCTCCGATCTGAAGTACATTATAAAAATTTTTAAGCGCCGTCATCGCGCTGCCGGTGAGCTGGTTCCGGGCAATCACTTTTGTATAGAATCCGTCATCGGGATTTTCGGCTAAATACGGTCCGATAACCATATAGGACCAGTCAGATTCCCGGGGCAGTTTCATAAATATATAATGAAGAGAAAAGTTATCCGTCAGACAATAAAACACTTTTTCTTCCATATATATTGTATATTTTTCAAAGTAGGCTTTGTAGTCAAATTCAGGGTCCAGCATTTTACGAAGGGACAGATCAACCACATCCCATTCCTGTTTCTTTGGATCAAATAGCTGAGCAGGCACTCCTGCCACTGCACCGATCATATTTCTTGTAAACTGCAGCACGTCCTTTAAGTTCATAAGAATCCTCCTCGCATCTGGTGAATACCTCTAATCCAGCCAAGTCAACTCGTCCTAATTATCGTATCAGATTTACTATTCATCTTATTTTACCTAAAAATTATACGGATATCAACAAAAATTATCCTTAGGTAAATTCTTAATCTATGGTAATTTATATGCAAGAAACAATACTCTATCCAACCACATTTACACATAAAGGAGGAAAATATATGCAATCTATGTTATATCCTAAAACCAGCAGAACACGCAGAATCGTCGATATGAACGGCCTTTGGAAATTTTGTTTTGACCCCCAGTCTGAAGGGTTAAAACACAACTGGCAGAATGGGCTTGATCCCAGACGTACCATTGAAATGCCGGTTCCTGCCAGTTTTAATGATTTTTTTACAGACAAAGAGTCCAGAGAATACACCGGAGACTTTTGGTATGAAACTTCCGTATTTGTTCCCGGTGAGTGGGAAGGTAAAAATATCAGCCTTCGTTTTGATTGTGCAACCCACCGGGCGGTTGTCTTTGTAAACGGAGAAAAAATAGTGACTCATGAAGGTGGATTTCTTCCCTTTACCGCCAGAATAAACCGCGTTGTTAACTGGAACGGATACAACCGGGTCGTTGTCTGTCTCAATAATGAATTAAGCTATGCTACTCTGCCTGCAGGCTCCACAAAGGTTTTCTCAGATGGTACTAAAATGTCAAAGCCTTTCTTTGACTTTTATAACTATGCAGGGCTTCAGAGACCGGTACGCCTGGTGGTAACCCCAAAGGATGAAATCGTGGATTTCGCTGTAAATCATGTCCTGGAAGGTGCTGACTCCATAACGGAATATGCGGTGACGACAGCCTTTGGAGACGCGGTGTCTGACGGTGCCGATGACGTGGTATCTGCTGGTTCCAATAATGTGGTATCTGCTGATTCCGATGACGTGGTATCTGCTGACTCCAATGACGTGGTATCTGCTGACTCCAATGACGTGGCATCTGCTGACTCCAACGACGCGGTATCCGCCGGCTCCAATATGAAGGTTCTGGTCCGGGTATATGATGAAAATCACAACCTGGCTGCGGAGGCATCCGGTGAAAAAGGGAAAATCCGCATCCCCAATGTGCGGCTCTGGGAAGTACGAAATGCTTACCTGTATACCTTCCGGATCTTGTTAATGGATCAGGAAACCCTTGTGGATGAGTATGAAGAAGAGATCGGCGTCCGTACAGTAGAAGTGAGAAATACCGATATTCTGATCAACAACAAACCTGTCTACCTAAAGGGATTTGGCAAACACGAAGACAGTGAAATCAATGGCAGAGGCTTTAATCTCGCTGTTGTAAAAAGAGATTTTGAACTGATGAAGTGGATTGGTGCCAACTCTTTCCGCACCTCCCACTACCCCTATGCGGAAGAGATTATCCAGATGGCTGACCGGGAAGGATTTCTGGTAATTGATGAAGTTGCCGCAGTTGGATTCTTTGAAAGCCTGATGAATTTCATGGAAGCTTCCACCGGGAAACAGACGGAATTTTTCAGCCGCGACATTGTGCAGACGGAAACAAAGGCAAATCATAAAGCAGCTCTCAGTGAACTGATTGCCCGTGACAAAAACCATGCCTGTGTCATTGCCTGGAGCCTGATGAACGAACCGGAGACAACCAGCGATTTTGCAGTCCCTTATTTTAAAGAAATATTTGAACTGGCAAGAGAACTGGATCCCCAGAAACGTCCCCGTACCTTTGCAATGGTAATGAATTCCACACCGGATGCCTGCAAATGCTACTCTTTCTCTGACATCCTCTCTCTGAACCGCTATTATGGCTGGTATAACCGGGGAGGCTACGAGATGAAAGAAGCCAAAGAACTTTTCATTCGTGAGATGGACCAATGGAAAGAACTCCATTTAAATAAACCATTTCTCTTTACAGAATTTGGTGCGGATACCATGGTGGGCGTCCATAAACTGCCCAGCGTTATGTGGAGCGAGGAATACCAGGAAGAATATCTGCGTATGCAGTTTGAAATCTTTGATTCCTATGACTTCGTTAAGGGCGAGCAGGTCTGGAATTTTGCAGACTTCCAGACCACGGAAGGCATTATGCGGGTAAACGGGAATAAAAAAGGAATATTCACAAGAAACAGACAGCCAAAAGCAGTTGCTTACGTTTTCAAAAACAGGTGGGAAAATCTTCCGCAAAATTATAAAAGTATCTCATAACATGAAATAATAGAAGGGAAACAGGGGGTTCTGATATGACGCAGAAATTTGGATTAAAAGATAAGATTGGTTATATGTTTGGAGATTTTGGCAATGATTTCTTTTTCATTTTCGCAAGCAGTTTTCTGATGGTATTTTACACGAAGGTACTTGGCATCGGCGCCGGAGCGGTAGGGACACTGTTCCTGGTTGCCCGGTTTATTGATGCATTTACGGATATCAGCATGGGACGGCTGGTAGATACCCTGCTGCCGGCTAAAGACGGCAAATTCCGTCCCTGGATACGGAGAATGTGTATTCCCGTCGTAATCGCCGGAACGCTGCTGTTTGTTCCCTGGGTTTCCACGCTTCCCTATGGTGCCCGCTTAGTCTATATCTATATCACTTATATTTTATGGGGAAGCATCTGCTATACCGCCATTAATATTCCTTACGGGTCAATGGCATCCGCACTTACTTCGGACCCTCTGGAACGCAGCGCTTTGTCCACTTTCCGAAGTGTTGGCGCTGCCCTGGCAAATATTATTGTCAGCGTGGGAGTTCCTCTTATTGTATATCAGTATGACGCAGCCGGCAACCAGGTTGTAATCCCCCAGCGATTCTTTCTTATCGCCTGTGTGTTTGCCGTTGCGGCGCTGATCTGCTACATTTTGTGTTACAAAATGACAAAAGAACGTGTCGTAATCTCCGCCGAAAGGAAAGAAAAGGTCAGTTTTGCAAAGACTGTTTCTGCACTTGCTCACAATAAAAGCCTTCTGGCTATTATCGGAGCCGCTATCGTACTTCTGCTCTCCATGCTCCTGGCGCAGAGCATGAACACCTATCTGTTTATGGATTATTTTAAAAATAAATCAGCCATGTCCGCAGCCGGATTCTTTAACGCTGCCGCTACTTTGGTTCTAGCACCGTTTTCAACGAAAATTATTAAAAAGTTTGGAAAAAAAGAGGCTTCATCCATTGCTGTATTATTTGCTGCCGCTATGTATTTTATTATGTTTTTTGTTCGTTTCACCAATCCCTGGATCTTCTGCGTCTTTATTGCACTGGGAAACCTGGGTACGGGACTATTCAACCTGATGATCTGGGCATTTATTACCGACATTATCGACTATCAGGAAGTCCAGTCAGGAAGCCGGGATGACGGAACGGTATATGCGGTATATTCCTTTGCCAGGAAGATCGGGCAGGCACTTGCCGGAGGACTGGGCGGCTGGACACTGGCTGCAATCGGATACCAGTCTTCTGTGGGCGGGGAAACCGTAGTCCAGACCACCAGTGTGGTGAATAACATCTATTCCGTGGCAACCCTGGCACCTGCCGTATGCTATCTCATAGTTGGACTGATCCTGCTGTTCTGGTACCCGTTAACCAAAAAGAAAGTCCTGGAGAACAGCCGAATCCTGGAAGAACGGAGAGCCAAAAATGCATAGGCCAGAAAACACAGGCATATCCCGGCTGACAGCGGCTTCCACGCATACAGCAGGGTATGAGCATATGAAGATGACTATACATGAATTTCAAAAAAGCAAAGACTTTCTGATATGTGTAGATTCCGACGGATGTGCTATGGATACCATGGACATTAAGCACGTCAAATGCTTTGGTCCCTGTATGATCGATCAATGGAATCTCGTACCATTTCGTGAGGAACTGCTCCGGCGGTGGAATGAAATCAATCTTTATACTATGACAAGGGGCATTAACCGTTTTAAGGGACTTTGTAAAATGCTTCAGGAAGTAAACACTGCCTATACCAGGATCGAGCATATAGAAGACCTGGTACAGTGGACAGAGACAGCAGATGAACTGTCCGGGCCCTCACTGGCCATTGCCATAAAGGAAAATGAAAGCCCAATATTGAAAAAAGCTTATGCCTGGTCGAATGCTGTTAATCAGGCGGTCACCAGGCTGCCTTCGGAGCAGATCAGACCATTTCCAGGTGTTGCACAGGCACTCCAGGCTGCACATCAGCGGGCAGATGTGGCGATTGTCTCTTCTGCAAACCCCAAAGCCGTTGAGGATGAATGGACCGGGCACGGGTTAATCGGATATGCGGATCTGGTTCTGGCACAGGATGCAGGCACGAAAGCGCACTGCATCAAAGAGCTTGTCCAAAAAGGTTATCCGCCGGAAAAGGTCCTGATGATCGGAGATGCGCCGGGAGATGCTGCCGCCGCACTGGATAATAACGTCCTGTATTTCCCCATTCTGGTGGGACAGGAGCAAAAATCCTGGGATACTTTCCTTCATACAGCCCTTCCAAAATTTCTGGAAGGCTCCTATCCGGGCATATACCAGCAGTCACTTTTAAAAGCTTTTTATGATAATTTATCTGAATAACAGGAGGCGCAAATGGTAAACTTAAAAGAAAAACCTTATTATTTATCCGGCGAGGATATCCGCTGGGTGGAAGAAACAATGGAAAATATGACAGATGAAGAGAAAACCGGACAGCTGTTTGTAAATATGGTTACAAACCGTGATCCGGCTGCACTAAAAGAAACCCTGAACCACTTTCATCCAGGTGCGATCCGCTATCACAACGCTTCCAAAGAAGAAATCTACGAACAGAACAAAATACTCCAGGAAAATACAAAGATTCCGCTCCTGATTGCCTCCAACTGCGAAGCAGGCGGAAACGGCGGTGTGGATGGCGGAACCGCCATTGCCAATGGTGCAGCCATAGCAGCAGCCGATGACGAAGAACTTGCTTATGAAACGGCAAAAATTGGTGCCATAGAAAGTGCCGCCATCGGATGCAGCTGGAACTTTGCGCCAGTCACAGACCTTCTCTATAACTGGAGGAATACCATCGTACAGCTCCGGGCATTTAACAGCAGCCCGGATGACACAATCCGTTATGCCAGAGCATTTCACAGAGGTACCAGAACGCAGAATATTGCCACCTGCTGCAAGCATTTCCCCGGCGACGGTCTGGAGGAAAACGACCAGCACCTGATAATGGGCATAAACGATATGAGCTGTGAGGAATGGGATGAGACTTACGGGAAAGTATATCAGACATTGATCGATGACGGGGTCATGACCATAATGGCGGGACATATTGCACTTCCTTCCTATAGTAAAAAGCTGTGCCCATCCATGCAGGATCAGGATATTCTTCCCGCAACGCTGGCTCCCGAGCTGATTAGCGGCCTGTTAAAAGAAAAATTAGGCTTCAACGGGCTTGTGGTCACAGATGCCTCCCATATGATTGGCATGTACGCAGCTATGCCCCGGAGTGAACAGGTGCCCAGGGCAATTGCTGCCGGCTGCGATATGTTTTTATTCTTTAATGATCCGGAAGAGGACTTTGGTTATATGCTAAAGGGTTATCAGGATGGCATTATAACCAAAGACCGTATGGACGATGCCCTCCGCCGCATTCTGGGCATAAAAGCCGCACTGGGACTGCACAGGCGCCAGGCACTGGGAACCCTGGTGCCTCCCCGGGAAGGACTTTCCGCCGTAGGCTGTGCAGAGCACCATAAAGCAGCCTCACTTGCAGCGGATAAATTTATTACCCTGGTCAAAGACACCGCACACTGCCTGCCCCTTACCCCGCTCCGGTATAAAAAGTTAAAACTGGTCTTTATATCGGGTGAAGGAACGGTGATTGCCGGAAAATTAACGGCAGATAACAGCGGTGAGATTAAAGAAAACCTGATCCGCATACTGGAATCCCGGGGATTTGAAGTGGATGGAGACACACCTGCCCAAAAGGGTAAAATGGAAGAATTAAAACGTAAATATGACGCCTGTCTGGTTGTAATGAACGTGGTTGGATTTGCCCAGTACAATACGATGCGTATTAAATGGGCAAATCCCTGTGACCAGCCCTGGTACGTATCCGAAATTCCTACCGTATTCTTATCCCTTGGCTTTACCAATCATTTGATTGATGTCCCTATGGCGAAAACTTATATCAACGCCTATCTGAACTCGGAGGAAGCTATCTGCGCAGCCGTGGATAAAATGATGGGTAATTCGCAATTTAAGGGACGTTATAATGAAAATGTGTTTTGCGGAAGATGGGATACACGAATTTAGAGCCAGATCAACCTATTGCCGCGGCGATGTGCCCGGCTGCATTTTCTGAAAAAGATATCTGCACGAACCTTTTTGTGCTATAATCAAACATATCATTTTATAAAAAAGGGGATGTTCTCATGAATCTAATCGATGCAGTTTCTTCTTTACAGCTTTTCAAAAGAAAAGAAACGCCAAAACAGCTGACTACCGTTTGGGGCGAACAGCTTGACCCGGAACACGTATTAGAGGAATATCCTCGCCCACAGCTGAAAAGAAATGACTGGATAAATTTAAATGGATACTGGAATTACCGGATTACAAATGACCGGAAATATCCGGGAAATATAAAGCAGAAGATACTGGTGCCTTTTTCCCCGGAAGCAAGTCTCTCTCAGGTGAACCACACCCTTATGCCGGATGAATATCTGTGGTATGAGAAGTCCTTTTATTTAGAAGACTATCCCCTCCCAAGTCCCGGGAAACGGCTTATCCTCCATTTTGGGGCGGTGGATCAGATCTGCTCTGTCTGGTGCAACAAAAAATTTGTATGCAGCCACCAGGGCGGCTATCTGCCGTTTTCAGCGGATATCACTTCCAGGCTGCGCAGAGGTGAAAATGTTATCACGGTAAGGGTGCAGGATGAAACGGATAAGTCCTACCAGAGCCGGGGAAAGCAGACCCTACAGCCCGGAGGTATGTTCTATACCCCCCAAAGCGGAATCTGGCAGACGGTGTGGATGGAGTGGGTGCCGGAAAATTATATCAGTTCCATACGCATTACCCCCCAGCTGGATGAAGCCGCTGCTATTCTTGAAGTGACTATGCAGGGAGATCCCGCCTGCGAAAAGAACATCACCGTTTATGCAGATGGCAGGGAAATTTATTCCGTACAGACACAGAAGGAATCTCAGACGATTCCAATCCGGGACCTCCGTCCCTGGTCACCGGAGTCACCTTTCCTGTATGATATTACTATTACAGCCGGAAATGACAGGGTAAGCAGTTATTTTGCAATGCGTAAATTTTCCTCCTGTACGGATTCCAGGGGAATACCCAGACTCTGCCTGAATAACCAGCCGTATTTCCAAAATGGTGTGCTGGATCAGGGGTACTGGCCTGACGGGCTGTACACACCGCCTTCTGACGATGCCATGATCTTCGACATCCAGGCTATGAAAGACCTTGGATTTAATATGATCCGCAAGCATATTAAAATCGAACCTCTGCGTTGGTATTACCACTGTGACCGGCTGGGAATGATCGTGTGGCAGGATATTGTAAACGGAGGCGGACGTTCTTATCTTACCTTTTTGTGTTACCTGCCCACGCTTCTTCCTTTTGTAACCGCACATTTTAAGGACAGCCATTATAAGCTGTTTTCCCGAAGCGACTCCCAAGGAAAGAGGCTCTGGCTGCGGGAATGCAAAGCCACTATTGAGCATCTCTATAACGTACCATCTATCGGTTTGTGGTCAGCATTTAATGAAGGCTGGGGGCAATTTGATGCAGTAAAGGTTACAAACCTGATTCATTCACTGGACAGTACCCGCCCGGTAGACCATGCCAGCGGCTGGTATGACCAGCACTGCGGCGATGTGAAGAGCGTCCATAATTATTTCCGCCCCATTAAAGCAGAACTGGACAGCAGGCCGTTCGTATTGTCCGAATATGGCGGATATATCTGCCACATTCCGGAACATTCTTATTCCCAGCAGGTATTTGGGTACCTGAAATGCAAGGATACAAATGAATTTACCCATAAGTTCCAAGATGTCATGGAAGAAATCAGGAATGCCAGTAAAGAAGGACTCTGTGCGGCGGTTTATACCCAGGTGTCCGATGTGGAAGAAGAGGCCAACGGGCTGTATTCTTATGATCGTAAGGTATGTAAGGTGAACAGACCTAAAAGAGGTTAGTACATCATTGCATAAATAATCAAGTAATACACTTCGGCTATCCGCACCAGGAAATCCTGTGTGTATTACTCAATTATTTAAGCAATGATGTACTAGATCGGTTTTACACAGCAAAAAGCGATGGCCGCACTTTTTATAGTCAGACCACCGCTTTTCGTTTATTCTAATCTACTATTTTTGTACCATGGATTTCTTTGAATCCCAGCATCCCATGAAGTTCTTCTACATTTCGGCTGGTAACTCCGCCGCCCGGCATGATAATGATTCTTTCCCCGGCATAATCCAGCAGTCTTTTCAAGTTATCCACATTGTCCCCTATTTTCGTACCACCTTTTCCACCATGGGTAAGAATTCTGTCCACATGATGTGCGCAAAGCCAGTCAATTGCTTTTGGCTGAAGTTCATAGGGGATTTCATCAAATGCCATATGGAACGTTACCAGAAGTCCTTCTGCCTTTGCCAGCAATACTTCCAGCATTTCTTCATCCAGCCAGAAATCTTCCGTCAGAGCGCCGATTACGATACCGGCTGCACCGGCTTCTTTGGCAATCTCTATATCCCTCAGCATCATCTTTAACTCTATATCATTGTAATGAAAGTTTCCTTTTCTGGGTCTGATAATACACATAACCGGAATATCTTTTTCATTTCCCAGCTGTATTGCCGCCTCCATAACACCCAGGCTTACGGTAGTTCCCCCCTCTGCCAGGTTATCACAGAGTTCAATGCGGTTTCCTCCATTTTCAATTGCTCTTGGTATATCTGTATAATTTTCTACACATACTTCTTTTAACATTTTATCAACTGTATTGCACATGCCATAGCAGGTCTGCAATAATGTCCTTTCCTTCTAATTTTTGCGCGCACGTTCGCTGATCATCTCCAGCGCACCCGCATCCAATGTAATTTCATCTAAATCATTTATATTATCCAGCACATCATCCAGCATATAGGAGAATGCCTCTGCACCTTCAAGCTCCACATTTTCATCATCGTCATCATCTTTTCTTGCAAAAAATCCCATGCTAAATTCCTCCTGATATTGATATTTTATTGCTTGCATTGTAACACAGGCGTTTTTTAAATTCAATGCAAAAGCTGTGAACTTTTTATTATCTTTCTCAAATGGTTGCTTATATTTGTATTATATATTATAATACAAATAATACATTTGGTACGTATCACTTAAAGGGGGAATTGTATGCTAATAACACTAGACTTTGCCAGCTCTGTGCCCATCTATGTCCAGCTGCGCAATCAAATCGTCATGGGTATTGGAAAGGGGAACCTGAAAATCGGTGAATCGCTTCCTACCGTCCGGCAGCTGGCACAGGATGCCGGAGTAAACACGATGACGGTAAATAAAACCTATCAGATTTTAAAGCAGGAAGGCTATATTGAAATAGACCGCAGGCACGGTGCAAAAGTGGCGGCATGCCTGGATATGAACCATGAATTTGAAGAAAAACTGACTTATGAACTGGAGCTGCTTAGCGCCCAGGCTGCTTTAAAAGGCTACGGCAAAGCAGAATTCATGAATATCTGCAGCCGCATGTTTGATGAGATGCATGTTACAGCATGTGAAGGGAGCACGCTATGATGACATTTATTATTTTATTTTGCAGTATAACAATTTTGGCAGCCTGCCATTTCACCTACAAGTCCGCCGCCAAATTAAACGGCAATCTTCTGCTGGGCGTAACTCTGCCCAAATATGAACCAGAATCTCCTGAAGTGATAGAAATTGTTTCGGCTTTTAGAAAGGCGCTGAATCTTCATTCCACGATTGGAGCTGCCGCCCACATTCCCATTCTGCTTGTATTATGGTTTTCTTATATCTCGGTATTTTTGATTCTATATATGCTGTGGTGTGTGTTTTACATGGGCGGATGCATGTACTTATATAAAAAGTACTTTTTAAAACTTTACAATCTAAAAAAGGAAAAGAAATGGTTCAACGGAGAGAAACTTCATATAACGGTCATTGACTCCCAGGTAAGTGCGGCAAAAGACCAGATGCCGCTCACGGCATGGTGGTTTCTACCTGCATTTCTCATCTGTCTGATCCCTCTTTTATTTCCCGGCGGGCTTACCTTCTTCCGTTCGGGCATCGGCGGTTCATTCCTTTTTCTGCTGCCATTCCTGCTGAAATTACTTTTTCTGATTTTGTATTATATTTTTGCCAAAAGAAGAACCATCACCTACAGCAATGATACGGAGCTGAACATGGCGTGCAATAAAATGACAAAACGGAGCTGGTCCATCTGCTGGATTCTGATTGCATTTATTGATTCCCTGTCCTTCCTGGCACTGGACTGGATTTTAATATCAGACGGTTTTCAGAGCACCTTTTTGTTCACGGTATACATTCTGATTCAGTCCCTGTGCATTTTTATTCTGCTGTACAGTGTTTCTTATATCCGAAAAAAAAGGATTTACCTGCTTTCTGCCGATAAGGAACCGATCATGGTAGATGAAGATGATTATTGGATAACCGGAGCCTACAATAATCCCAATGATCACAGCCTGCTGGCTCCCAGCCGTTATGGTTCCAATATCTCATTTAACATGGCACACCCAGCCGGCAGAATTATAACAGGTGGCTTGTATATTTTCACTGCTGTGCTTTGTATCTGGCTGAGTATAGTATTTTTGCGTTTTGATTTTGTTCCTTTTGATCTGCAGTTAAATGGGGATAACGTATCCATTACGGCAGCCGAATATGATATACAGTTTCCATTATCGGCGGTGGTGGATATCCAGTTAACGGACCAGGCGCCCCAGGGAACTTACTATAAAAATAATGGTGTGAATGCACAGCAGTACTTTTTAGGGAATTTTAAATACAAGGAATACGGTCAATGCCAAATGTATTACTACCGGGATTACACCCCTGTCATTAAAATTAAGACGGATCAGTATACGGTGTTTTTTAATACGAAAGACAGTGAAAAAACGGAAGAGATCTATCGGATGCTTAAGGAGGCTGTGAAAAGTAGGCAGCACGTATTACCTTTATAAGAGAACATCCAAAAAAGTACCGGGAAAAGTATATCTTCACCCAGTAGATACTTACATCGGTATTATTACCCCGGATGGAGGATTTGAAAGCAAGAAGCAAAAACTACTCTTACCTCAGTAGCGGTCAAGGAGTACGGATTTGTAAAAGCAGTCCGGGATACTTGCCCTTAGGGTTGGAAATAAGCGGTTGGAAATAATTGGCAAGATAAGCCTGGCATGTATGATATTAAGATGGTCTCCGGAATCGTATTTTTCGGAAGAACGGGACATAAAAACGCTGGAAATAAAACGAGATCATTGGAAAATAGAAAATACCTTGCATAATGACTTGGTGATGGATTAAGGAAAGACCGTTCAGCCGCACAGAAAAATAAAAACAACCTCGCAGACATATTTGACTTTTTTACAAAATAGTGCTAATATTGTAACATAGGAATAACCGTGACGTCGAGTAGCGGTTGACCCAATTAGGATGTCCTTCTTAGGACAAAAAGTTAACTACCCTGTTTGTCGAGAACAGGGTAGTTTTTTATGATCGCTTGTCTATGTAGGCAAGGAGTGCCAGCAAGAAAGTTCCAAATAATAAATATTCGGATAGTATCATAACAATTGATGCCACAGGAAACGATATCACACCTCTTGACTTCAGTCTTATAACTGTTTATGATAATAATAACTAAACCATCCAATCACCAGAGCGTGTTTACAAACCGGAATGCACGTATGCCAGAATAGCTAAGGGAGCCTCTTATGAAAAAAACTGACCTAAAATACCAGACCTATGTCCAGATTCTAAAAGAAGAATTAATACCAGCCATGGGATGTACCGAACCAATTGCAATTGCCTACGGGGCTGCGAAAGCCCGTGAAATACTTGGGTGCATGCCCCAGCACATCGAGATACAGGTGAGTGGTAATATTATAAAAAATGTAAAGAGCGTAATTGTCCCCAATACCGGAGGCTTAAAAGGAATCGCCGCAGCTGTGGTCGCCGGAGTCATTGCGGGGGATGCGGATAAGAAACTGGAAGTAATCTCACAGGTAACGGCGGAGGAAAAAGTAAAGATGAAGCAGGCACTCACCGATATACCCGTTTTGGTCAGGGAAGCAGATACCGATAGAATATTCGATATCATTCTTCTGTTGTCTGCCGGTGAATCCTGTGTAAACCTGCGTATCAGTGATTACCATACGAATATTGTGTACATCGAAAAAGATAAAAAGATACTCTATGAAGCGGGGGTCACGGCACTGGCTGAGACTCATCTCACTGACCGCAGTCTTTTGGATGTGGAAAGTATTGTGGATTTTGCAGATTCGGTGGACCCGGATGATGTCAGTGAGGTGCTTGACCGCCAGATTGCCTATAATTCCGCTATCGCCCAGGAGGGGCTTAAAGGAACATACGGCGCTAATATCGGTAATGTAATTCTCGCTACCTACGGCAATGATATCAAAGTCCGTGCAAAGGCTGCCGCCGCTGCAGGGTCAGATGCCAGAATGAGCGGATGCGAGCTTCCGGTTATCATTAATTCCGGAAGCGGAAATCAGGGGATGTGCGCCTCCCTGCCCGTTATCGAATATGCCAGAGAGCTGGGAGCAAGCCATGAAATGCTGCTGCGTGCTCTGGTGGTATCCAACCTGATTACCATTCACCAGAAGACCGGAATCGGCAGGCTGTCAGCTTACTGCGGAGCTGTCAGTGCCGGATGCGGAAGCGGAACCGGAATTGCTTATCTCATGGGCGGGGACTTTAAAGTAATTGCCCATACTCTGGTAAACGCCGTGGCGATTGTATCCGGCATTATCTGCGACGGTGCAAAAGCCTCCTGTGCTGCTAAGATTGCCGCCTCTGTGGACGCTGGTATTCTGGGGTATTATATGTATAAGAACGGAAAGCAGTTTTACAGCGGCGACGGTATTGTTACAAAGGGCGTGGAAGCTACGATCCGGAATATCGGGATTCTCGGTAAAGAAGGGATGAAAGAAACGGATAAGGAAATCATTAAACTGATGATTCAGGAGCCGCAGGATTAATCTCCTGAAATATTTGGAATAATTGATTTCTAATATGGTTGTAAAAAGGCAGACCAAGCATTTCCTATGTGGAAATACCTGGTCTGCCTTTGTTATTTTACAGCTTACTCTGCCTTCAGAAGATCACTGTACTGTGCTTCCAGCCATGGCTTTAATGCATCGGCTGACATGGTGTGTACTTCATTGTTGTCAGAAGTCTTCACGTAGTAATCTCCGTCCTCTGTCTGGTTTCCAATCTGAAGTACAATCTGTTTTTCTTCAGTAACCAGCTTTGTACTCTCAGTTTCGCTCTCAGACTCTTCTGATTGTCCATCTGCGGTTGCATTTTGCGTATCTGCAGTTTCGGACTCAGTTACTTCGCTTACGGTTTCTGCATCTGCAGTTTCGGACTCAGTTACTTCGCTTACGGTTTCTGCATCTGCGGTTTCCGGCTCAGCTTCTTCACTGACGTTTTCTGCATCTGTCTCCGTACTATCCTTTTCTACCGGCACCTCACTGGTTACCGTGTAGTCCAGCGTAATGACTGCTGACGGATCTTTCAAGCCGTACTGTTCCAGATCCTTACAGTTATAGTCAATGTAGTCTGTGAAATTTAAGCTGGTGACATTGGACAGCAGCTGGTTGGATTTGGTACCGTCCGCTTCCTTCTTCTGGTTTTTGCTGTCTGTCACACTCCAAGTTGCGGAATCGTCCCTGGATGACTCTAATGTGAGCTGATTATCCTGCTGGTCAATGACTGCTTTAATGATGCTGTTGCTGGTTATGCTTGGGAATGAACTGTCTACTACCAGGTCGTACAGCTTTCCGTTAAAAGCATTTGCAAAGGTGCTGCCTACGGTATAGACATGTTCCGGATTATTCATATACATATAATAATCTCCGGTAGTTTCATTTTCATTTCCAATGTAAAATACGGTCTCTACTCCATTATTGCTTGTTACCGTAACGGTATTCTGAGGCTCCTCAAGTCCGTAATCTTCCAGATTCTCAAGCTGTCCCAGATCTCTCACCGCTTTGATATCTTTGAAGTTATCCAGAAGGGTTTTCATTTTATCCTGGTCAACGGGGAAATTTTCGTCTTGTGTATAATGCCAGCTGTCATTTTCTTTTTTAAACTCAAGCTTTTCATTATCCAGAATATAAGTAAGTCCTGTTATATCCGTTTCCTCAATGGAAGTGACAGCAACGCTGGTATCTTCTGTTTCCGACTCTGCCTCCTGCTCTTTGTTATAATTTTTCAGGCAGAAATACGCTGCAGTCAGAAGAATTAATACAACAAGAGCAGAAAGTAAGCCTATTAATTTCTTCTTTTTCTTCATTATCGTTTTCTCCTTCTAAACCAGATTACTCCGCCTGTCAGCAGACAGATCAGCGGCAGAATTACAATTGCAAGGGAGCTTAAGAATGCTGAGGCTGCCGAAGTAATGGTCAGATAGCTCACCTGGGTACTCTTACTTGGGATGGACACACTTGCCTCCTGATCACACATCCAGCTCAGTGCATTTGTGAAAAGCTCTGTGTTGGCACCGGATACCGCACTGTCAATCTGTTCATTTAACATATTGCCGCTTGTGAGGTATACCAGTTTAGTTTCTTTGTCATCTACCGTTTCTGTAATTGCAGCGCCCACATCAAATGCGCCTGATTCATCCCCGTCTTCTTTAGACAGACTCGTCATATTTTCTGCATCCTTTTTTATATAAGCAGAATCCGATGTTGTAAGGAGGCTGCTGACCGTTACGGTATCCCTTTTTTCATCCAGTGTCTTAATTCCCTGTGCTACCGGCATTAAGATATAACGGCCGCTTAAACTGCTGACAATTTCGTGGCTTCCCATATTTGGAAGAAGGTATAGGGGATTTCCCGATGCATAATGATTTGCGTCTCCTTCGATCACTACGCCGCCCATTGTCTCTACGCCATATTCCTTTAATACTGATTCGAAATTAGGCATATCGGTACCGGTATAGTCTGAGACAAGCATTGCTTTCCCGCCTGCCTTTAAGTAATCGATGATCTTCGTTGCCTCCTCAGCCGAGATGTCCTTGGTGGGTGAGAAAATAAACAGGCAGTCCGCATCTTCGGGAACCGATTCCTGGGATACCAGATTCAGTTCCTTAATCTCTATATTTTCCTTTTCAATAGCGGCCTTCATTGTAGTGCTGACCGTTGCCTCATCGTGTCCTCCCAATACATACATTACAGGAAGTTCTTCCGAGGTTACGTAAGAAATAGCGCTGGTAATCTGCCCCTCACCGTCAAATCCGGTGACCTGGGTAGAATAAGTATTATAATCCACACTGGTTTCGTAGATATCACTGTAATTAATCACTTTACTTCTCTTATCACCCGCCACAATAATGCTGTTGCTGCTCACCTTTTCATCCGTATATTGGGAAGAAAAGTTAGGATACAGAGCAGGATCTTTGATTTCTACCTTTACATGGGAGGACAGATCCTTATAACGATCCAGAACTTCCTTTAAGGTACTGTCCTCCTGCCCATTCTGTGCAATCAGATAGAGGGTGACATCACTCTTTAACCCCTTGATAATTTCTTCTGTCTTGTCTCCAATGGTATAGAGTTTGTTATCACTGAAATCCAGTTTGGTGTATTTACCGGGAAGCTGCCCCACCACCAGGTTAATTACAATTACAATAGCTATGACGATAACCGTAATCGCAATACTGTAAGAACCATTTTTAACTTTTTTGTTGCTCCATTTCGGAAAAATATTTTTTATTTTCATAATCTGCCTCCTCTAGCTCCAGCGTCTCTTCTGTATTGACTGTACCGTCAAAAACAGAAAAACAGCAATAATAGATAAAAAGTATATGATTCCTCCCAAATCCAGAATACCGCTGACAAAGTTGTCAAAATGGCTGGAGATATCAAAAATACTCAATACCTTCTGTATTGCTCCTTCAAAGAGGCTTTGCTTCACAGTGTACAGAACAAGCAGCGCTGCTTCTCCTATAACTGCCACCAGGCATACCGTAAATAAATTCTTCATCACCATGTAAATGATCCCGCAGCACACCAGAAGTACTGCCGAAAATGCAATAAGTGAAGTAATTGCCGTTTCCGAAAAAAAGCTTTTAATCCCGCTCATCATATAGCAGATAAAAAGTACAACAAAAGTAACAACCGCTGCTATAATCTGACTCTCTGTAATGGAGGATAAGAAGATTCCAATGGCAATATTGGCACATCCCAAAAGGAAAAATCCAAGAACTGCAACGTAAGCCATTTTAAGGGATACGGTGCCGAAATTCTTTAGAATAATGGGATAGATGCAAAGTATAATCATGGGAATCAGGAAGATAACCATTAACGCCGTAAATTTCCCCAGTACAATATCTTTCACGGACAGGGGGGAAGTAAGCAGCAGCTGGTCTGTCTTCTGTTTCTTTTCTTCCGCCAGTACACGCATGGTCAATATGGGGGTTATAATGAGAAATACAAAGGTAATTGCCGATAGTGTATATCCAAAAATCGGGTATCCCATCTGGAGATTATATGCAGTAAAATACACGCCCGCCAGTAATAAAATAAATGCGATAAACACATAGCCCGTCATGGAAGTCAGATAAGATTTCACCTCTTTTTTATAAATCGCTGTCATGAACCTGCTCCTCCTTTTCCTCATTTTCTTCCTCTTGCAGATCTAAATTCTGTTCCTCATACTGCCCTGATAAAGAAGATGAAAGAACTCCTCCTTCAACCTTGCTATCAATTGCCCCTGCATCACCATACTGTTGTTCATAGGCTGCTTCCGACTCGCTCTGGGATTCGTTGTTGCTCTCATCACTGTGGGTTTCATCGGATACCTTTTTATCATCCGCTGTCAGTTCCAGGAATACATCCTCAAGCGATACCTTAGTAGATCTCATCATAAGAATCGGACATTGCGCTTCCGCCATTCCATAGAAGATCTCTTCTCGCACATCCGCCTGGTCTTTCGCTCTCACTTCAATGTCTATGGTATTTTCCTCATCGGAATCCCGGAAATCCCATTCCTCTATGTTCTCAATTCCCTTAAGAACCTCTTCGGCTTGTAATTGGTCTCCTTTCACTCTCAGATTCAGCGTTTCGCTTCCCTGCATAAGTTTACTCAGATTCTCAGGCGTGTCACTGGCCACCAGTTTTCCATGTGCTATGATCATAACATAATCACAGACAGCACTAACCTCTGATAGAATATGGGAACTTAAAATAACGGTATGTTTTTGACTCAGGCTCTTAATGAGTTCCCGAATCTCAATGATTTGCTTGGGGTCCAATCCAACTGTGGGTTCGTCCAGTATGATGACCTCCGGGTATCCCATAATCGCCTGGGCAAGCCCTACTCTCTGGCGGTAGCCCTTTGACAGATTCTTAATTAAACGGTTCTTCATGTCGGTGATCTTCGTCATTTCCATGACTTCGTTTATCATTTCCTGACGCTGATCCTTGGGGATTTTCTTCAGCTGTGCAACAAATTTCAAGTATTCCCAAACGGTCATATCAAAATAAAGAGGTGGCTGTTCAGGAAGATATCCGATACATTTTTTAGCCTCTTCCGGCTCCTCTAAAATATCGTGCCCATTAATGCTTACACTGCCTCCCGTTGATGCAATATAACCGGTAATGATATTCATTGTTGTGGATTTCCCGGCTCCATTGGGACCCAGAAACCCATAGATTTGACCTTTTTCAACAGAAAAACTAAGGTCATCTACAGCAAGATGATCTCCATACCTTTTGACTAAATTCTTTACTTCTATCAAACTTCTTCCTCCTTTTTCATTCACATAGCAGCTTCCCGGCACAGCATTGATGATGCCCTGGAGCGTGTTTGCTCCTATCTAAATTACGAGACAAATGTGTTTTTTATTAGATTAAAATGTGTTTTTTTTCTGAAAATTCTGTGAACGCAAAAAAAGAGCTGCCGCTTTTCCCTATTAAGCGACAACTCTTCCTGCTTTTATAAGCGCTGAGATCGTTACAGCGCTGTTAGATTAACCGCATTTTCTCCTGCTGTTAACATACTTATCCTTTTTTCTTTTATTGGAAACCAACTCCATAACTTTTGACTTGTATTCTTCATCAATACTGATTCTGGCAAGACTGACTAACCGGTAGGTATCCAGGTGGTACGGCAGGCTTTTGTGAAGTGCCAGATCCACCAGATACTTGGCTGATTTAAAACTGCTGAGATGCGTATGTCCCTCTTCAAATCTCTTTTCTGTATTATGTACCACAAAACCACCATCTGCACGGTAAACCTTGAAAGATTGTTTCGAATAAATTTGATTCATAGAACATTCCTCCTGTTTCATTTTGTCGTAAGCAGAACACAGTCCGCTTTTCCTGATTGTAGCAGTTTAACATAAAACCAAAGTCTGTTTTTTGTAAAGTCTGTGTTAGATTGTGTTTTAACATAAACACACTCCAGAACTTAGATGTGGAATTTCCTCTAAAAGCAAAAGACAAAAGCATTGTCCTTTGTATAAGACTATGCCTTTGTCTTTCTATTATTAACCTTTATAGTAATTTATTAAACAACCTTTTAAAATGATGGTTCTTTCATCATCTGTCAGTTCGCCCATCTTAAGGGTGAACTCTTTCATTGTGTCGCCTACTACATAAGCTTTCATTTCAGTTGCTTTGTCTTCGATTGCCTTACGTACATCCGGCACATAGATGTAATCTCCGTTTTTAAACGGAAGATCACCTTTATCAATCAGGAATGGAAGCATGCCCCAGTTAATCAGATTAGAGCGGTAACGTTTTGTCGCATATTCGTTTGCGATATTTGCCCATCCGCCAAGTACTTTCTGACAGGAAGCCGCCTGCTCACGTGCTGAACCGTCACCCGGTTTTACTGCAAAGATGGTACTTCCGATTCCGGTATTCTTCTCATTTGCATCGGGATACAAGGTATGAATCGTATTCACAACCGGCTCTAACTCAGCCAGTGCATCATATGGTGCCCCGCCGGTAAGTCTTGCTTTTTCAGCCGCATATACCTCTTTCGCACGTCCAACATAAGCCGGGTCTTTTCTGGACAAGGTAAATTCAGCCAGTCCCAGTGGGTTAGAACGGTAAGATGAAGTCTCTCCGGAAGGAATCAATTCATCCGTTGTTGTAACCGGATCGTGAATCTCACATACAACCTTGAGGATCATGTTGTCAGTAAGAGCGGACATTGCCGGCCAGTCTTTGATATTCGGTCCGAATTTAATTTCAACGGAAGGATCTGCGACACCCTTGCTGTCGAATACACGATTATCATAGATGCTCTTATCAAAGAAATATTTAGGCTTGCTGAAATTCACATCCACATCCGTTGCCGCTGTAAGATATCCCTTATTTGCAGCTGTTGCCGCAATGGAACGTGCGTCCATAAGGGCTACGGAAGAGATCTGTCCATTCTGAAGCTTACTTCCTTCTCTGTTCGGGAAGTTTCTGGTTGAATGGCGGATACTGAAGGCATTATTAGCCGGTGTATCGCCAGCGCCAAAGCAAGGACCGCAAAATGCCGTCTTCACAATGGCTCCGGTTGCCATTAATTCCGCAAGTCTTCCGTTTTTCGCAAGTTCCATATAAATTGGTGTACTTGCAGGATAGATGCTGAGGGTAAATTCATCCGATCCGATGCTGGCACCTTTTAAGATATCCGCTGCATCACAGATATTTTCAAATCCGCCTCCGGCGCATCCTGCAATAATACCCTGATCTACGTAGAGTCTTCCGCCCCTTACTTTGTCCTTTAAGGTAAAGTCAACGGCTCCGTCCAGGCTTACCAGCGCTTTCTTCTCCACATCCGCAAGAATATCCATTAAGTTTGCATTTAACTCCTCAATGGTATATGTATTGCTTGGGTGGAACGGCATTGCGATCATTGGTTTTACCTGGCTTAAATCCACATAAACCATACCGTCATAATAAGTTACCGCTCCCGGAGCAAGTTCCTTATACTCTTCACTTCTTCCATGAATATCATAGAAATCTTTGATTTCACTGTCGGTCTTCCAGATGGATGACAGGCAGGTGGTCTCCGTTGTCATAACATCAATGCCAATTCTGAAATCAGCACTCAGCTTATCCACTCCAGGACCTACGAATTCCATTACTTTATTATTTACATATCCGTTGGCAAATACCGCACCGATAATTGCCAGGGCTACGTCCTGAGGTCCGACACCCTTAACCGGTTCTCCCTCCAGGTAAACGCCTACTACTCCCGGCATATTAATATCGTAAGTTTTGGACAGTAACTGTTTTACCAGCTCCGGTCCGCCTTCGCCCATCGCCATTGTACCTAATGCACCATAACGTGTGTGGGAATCGGATCCCAGAATCATTTTTCCTCCGCCTGCAAGCATTTCTCTGGCAAACTGGTGGATAACTGCCTGGTGGGGAGGCACATAAACTCCGCCATATTTTTTCGCGCAGGTTAATCCGAACATGTGGTCATCTTCATTGATTGTTCCGCCAACGGCGCAGAGGCTGTTGTGGCAGTTTGTTAAAACATAAGGTACCGGAAATTTTTCCAGGCCTGAAGCACGTGCTGTCTGGATAATGCCCACGAATGTAATATCATGGGATGTGAGCTTGTCAAATTTAATCTTCAGCTTATCCATATTTCCAGAAGTATTATGGCTTTCTAAAATACCGTAAGCAATTGTATTTTTGGCAGCCTCGGCTTTTGCAGGAACATTATCGCCTAATTTGCTTTTGAGAACGGAAGCAGCCTGGCTGTTATCTTCCACAATTTCTGTCCCGTTCAGCAGGTATACGCCATTATCGTATAATTTTACCATTTGATCGTTACTCCTTTTCTATTATGTTTCCCAGAACCTGCCAGTGACAGGCTCTGATATATCTTCATTAAAAATCCTGTATTTCCATATATTTCATATAATTTACAACCATGAGGGCAATCTTGAACGTTAATGCGTCATCAAACACGCGGATATCAAGACCGGTGCTCTTCTGGAGTTTTTCCAGACGGTAAACTAACGTATTACGATGAACGAAAAGCTGTCTGGATGTCTCAGAGACATTCAGGTTGTTTTCAAAGAATTTATTGATGGTCATCAGTGTTTCATCATCGAAGCTGTCCGGCATTTTCTCACCGAATACTTCCTTCATGAACATCTGACACAGCGGAATCGGAAGCTGATAGATGAGGCGTCCAATACCCAGTGTATTGTATGCAATAATATTTTTCTCAACGTAGAAGATTTTCCCTACGTCCAGAGCCATCTTCGCTTCTTTATAAGACTTCGATACCAGTTTAATTTCATCCACAATCGTTCCGTACGCGATACGTACACTGGACATCGCCTCAGCATTTAACATATCCCTGAGCATCTTGGCAATCTCATCAATATCCTCATAAGTATCCTCGGGCTTTAATTCCTTTACTAAAATGATACTCTTTTCATCTACAGCAGTAATATAATCCTTTGGTTTTGATGCAAAAAGGCTCTTTACTGTCTCCAGTGCATTGTTGTCCTTTTCGTATTTTGTCTCTACCATAAATACCACACGCCTTGCCTCAGTTTCAATATGAAGCTTCTTCGCACGGTTATAAATATCTACCAATAACAGGTTGTCCAGCAATAAGTTCTGGATAAAGTTATTTTTATCAAAACGTTCTTTATAAGCGACAATCAGATTCTGAATTTCACAGACTGCAACTTTACCTATCATATATGCATCTTCACTGGAACCCTTGGCAATCAGAACGTATTCTACGGTTCTCTCATCAAATATCTTAAAGAAATGATATCCCTGTATAACCTGACTGTCTGCTGCAGAATCGGCAAACAGCTGCACGGTATCTCCTGCGATGTCATTGTCTGCAAAAGTCGTAACGACCAAACGTCCCTCCAGATCCATGATACACAGATCAATTCTGGTAATTGCACGTAATTCGTCAATAGCGTTTTGTAAAACCTGGCTTGAAATCATTCTTTCACTTCCTCACTTTGTAAATTTATACAGATACTATAAAACATTTTTGGGAAAATAGCAAATGTTTTACGCATGTTTCCCCATTACAGCATAAATAATTCCATGGAGGGGTTCCAGATTATCCCAGACCACACGGTTAGAATCCACGGACTTTTCACCGCAGTCAATGATACCCGTATGCTCTTTGATCTCCTCCATCTTTGCCTCCATTGCCTGTAATTCCGTAGGTGCAAGCCCTTTTTTCATATCCAGCATGGAGCCCGCAAACTTGTCGGCGTACACATGTGCCAGGATTTCAACAGCAAGTGAATGCCTTTTAATATTCAGCTCACATCCAAACTTTTCCTTGTAACGCCCCAGGGCATAATCAGCAAGTGCCAGGGAACCATTGCCCTCCTCATCCAAATAATCTTTCAGAATCTGATCGCATACAATGCGCACCCAGCTCTTCTCATATTTAACGGAAATGCCCCGGTATTCTTTTTCCCATTCATCACCTGTCTGTTCATTTGTTAATTCATCCATAAAGACTCCTTATCTCATCGTCGGTATATTTATCCGGCATCCTTACAGATAATTGTATAACTATGCATTTATCTGTATATAATAATTTAATTATCTTTCTTAAATCTCATTGTTTTCCTTATTATGTTCTATTATGATGGAACTATTTACTGCCATCAATTATTTTCTTGAAGGATCAGGTATTTTGCCTTTTCATAATCTTTCTTATGCACAAAGATCCTATACTGGCGTTCCTGTGCCGGATCTACGCCGGCACTTCCAAAATATGCTCTTGATGTACCTCTTCCGGGAATCCATTGTCCGCCATGGTTCATAACCTTATAATCATATTTAATTTTCGCCTGGTCCAGGATATCCCGGACACGGTTCATTTCAACCAGAGAGTAGCCTATATAAACATCACTTTTATCAAAACTGAACATGTTATTGCCCTCCTGTCATTTTAGATCTTTTCCTATTATAATATTACAATATTTCAGACCTGATTGCAATCTTTGTTCGTTACAAGCCATACATTCGGATTATTTTTCACCGGAATCTGAATGGTAACGGTGGTACCCTGATTCTCCTTGCTCTCAATCTTTATCCCGTACTCACTTCCATACAGAAGCTTCAGCCTGTCAGAGACATTGTTGATTCCGATTCCGCTGAAATGCTCTGTTTTGGCATTTTCTCCGGTCAGCTTCTGCAGGTTTTCATCTGGTATTCCCACACCATTATCCACTATCTGAATCTGAAGCTTACCGCTCAGCATACGTACCAAAATCTTGATATTTCCCTCTGCCTCATAAGGAAATGCATGGAAAAAAGCATTTTCAACAAATGGCTGCAGTATCATCTTAGGAATTTTACATTCCTCACACCCAAAAGTCACAAAATATTCCACCCGTACTTTATCTCCGTACCTGGTGTTGTTGATCAGCACATAATTTTTTAGGTTTTCAATTTCCCTTTCGATGGTAATATACTCATCCATATTACTGATTGTGCTTCTCAGCAGCGCAATGAAAGCATCTATGGTCTTGGTGGATTTCTCTACATCTCCCTGGAAAATAAGCCATTTAATACTTGCCAGGGTATTGTAGATATAGTGGGGATTAATCTGCATCTGAAGAGCGGCAATTTCCGCCCTGCGTTTTTCATTCTGAATGGTGAGCAGTTCACTGATATACCTGTTTAACTCGTCCAGCATCTCATTATAAGTACAGGATAATTCCTCCACTTCTCTGGATCCGGTAAGTTCTATATGCTCGTCATATCTGGTCTTTCTGGCATTTGACATCTTATGCACAAGCTTGGACATGGGAAGTGCCGTCTGTCTGGTTATAAAGAATATAATGATACATGCTGCCGCCGTTACACCAACGCAGATCACCCACAACAGCGGTTCGTTATACAGATTGCCCAGTGCCTTCTGGGTATTGATAATCCCATATGCCGTGCAGTGATAATAGGCAAGCTCCTTCTTTAGAACCATACCCGGATTTTTCTGCGGCATTTGCTTCCAGACCATCTGTCTGTCGGAAGAAGAAACCACTACCCCTTTTTGGTTTACCATATAAAACTCCGCATATTGTGATGTGAAATATTCATAATACCGCTTAAAATCCCGTTCTTTGAGTGTAATATACGCCACTCCGTAAGGTTCTTCGCTTCCGGTTGCACGCAGCGCTTTAACTGCCATCATCACCGGTGTATTTCTGGTGGTTGAAGTATAACCATTCTGTTTGAAGATATACTGCACGCTTTCGGGATTTTCCAACGCGTACCTGGCCTCTTCTGATTCCATAATCTCAGACACAGGGGTTATAATTGTTTCTTCCCGGTTGAGATAGCTCTTTCCGCTCTTGCTCACTGCCATTGCACTAATATTGTCCATACTGGAGGGAATGGCTTTTTTCATATCCTGATCGGCCTTGTATGTAATCTTAAAGGTAAACTGGGGACTCTGCTCTCCATCATGGAGATAGAGTTTTAAGTTCCAGCTGGAATTTAATGCACTGAAAAGCTTCATCAGGTCTTCATGATAATTATTCAGCTCATGTTCAATCCTTAAAAACACTTTTTCCTGAGACCTTATGTAGGTATCCACAAATATATTTTTCGACATACCGATAATAATCGCTGTAACTGCAAGTATGGCAAACAGAATTCCAATTGTAAAAACTGCTAGAATTTTCGTAACCATGCTCTTGGAATGGACTCTTTTTCCTGTCCATATGCTTCTCTTCATTCAGATCACCGACTATCCCTTCTGTATGCACTGGGTGTTTTTCCCGTAATCTTTTTAAAGACTCTGCAGAAATAACTATGGTCGGAATAGCCTACTACAGAACTGACCTGTGCTATCGAATATCTGGATTCTTTCAGAAACTCGCAGGCTTTCTGTATGCGGATTTTATTAACATACTCACTAAAGCCCTCGCAGGCATGCTGATTGAAGTAAGCAGACAGGTAGGAATAGCTGAAATTAAATTCTGCGGCGAGATTCTGAAGATTCAGTTCTTCCGTATAATGCTTCTGGATATAATCCAGAATTTTTCCGAGATATACGTTCTGGTCTTCTTCTGTGGTCTCAAGGACTGTCACAATCTTCTCCATGACCTCTTCAAAGACGTCCAAAAATTCTTCACACCAGGAAGATTTTTCAATTTTATCAAATGCTTCCCGGCTGATCTCTTCTAATTCCTGAGCCCGGTCATCCGAATCTCCGATCAGATTATATAAAAGGTTTTTTGTTTGGTTTTTCAGCTTAAATTCCGGCATCTGGATTTTTACCGCTTTTTCGATATAAATACGGAAAATCTCAATTGCCTCACTGTACTTATGGGATACAACCGATGATGCGAATTTCCGGAAATCAAATTTTTCCAGAGTATCTTCCTCGGTAACTTCCTGAATGCTGCACAAATGTATACCCCTGTAGTAGAAGCTCTCCCTCTCCAAAAATCCTGGCGTCTGAAAGTCTTTCTTTAAATGCTCCAGTTTCTTGTACTGGAATCCAAGAGTTCCAAGGATTCTCTCTGAAATCATCCCAAGCTGGTCCATAAATTCCTGCACATCTTCCATCAGCCTCTCTTCATCACGCACCCCGTAATTCAAAATCACACACAGGGTTTCCCGTCGCAGGAGAAACCTTAAATATTTGCAGTAGGTAATTTTATTCAGGAACTCTTCCATTTTTTCATACAGCACCGGAGAGATATCAACACCACTTCCGTCCCTGCAGCGCAGCGGGAGCACAAACAGGCGGTAACAGCTGTGGGGCAGTACATTCTGGAACTCATCCGTTCCCTTCAATTCATTTTCACACCCGGTCAGATATCTTTCCAGCATCTTGTCCAGACCGGATACCGTTTTTTTCTTTAATTGCAGATCCGGTATGTTCTGGGATACCTTTCTTACCAGTTTCAGAAGTTCCTCAGAATTAAGGGTAGGCTTTAGTACATAGTCTACTGCACCATTAAGCAGGGCTTCTCTCACATATTCAAAATTATCATAGCTGCTCAAAACAACGGTTTTAATATCCGGATATTCTCTGTTTACTATTTTAATAAAATCCAGTCCGCTCATAATTGGCATTGCAATATCGCATAAAATAATATGCGGTTCCAGTTTGGGTATCAGGTCCAGCGCTTCTTTCCCGTTGGATGCCTCTCCTACTATTTCGTATCCCTCTTCTTCCCATCTCATCATAAATCGTATTCCCTGACGCATAATAAATTCGTCATCCACTATCATTATCTTACAACTGCTTTCCATTTTCTTTTCCTTCTCCATTTTGTCCTTCGTTGCACATGCAGTTTCCCCGGGTAAATTCATAAGCAAAAAAATCCGGACATATCTAAATACGTAAGATACATCCGGATTTATGGCTTTGCTGACAGCGGCAGCTTCAAACACGCTATGAAACGCTATGAAGCGTGTTTGAAAATCGCCTTTATCAGAATCCACTAAAATGATACAATTTTTTCCGCCGCGTATTGCAGAATTACGGCTGCGTCCCCGCTGTCTGCCGTTCCATCCCCATTTACATCTCCTAACTGCTCCTGTTCCTCAGTAAACGGTCTGAGTTCTGCATTATACTTTAACAGTTCTGCGGAGTCATTTGTATCTACCACTCCGTTCAGGTCCGTATCTCCCATAAGGCGGGCTTTGAGAATCTCGTTCATCAGTCTCTTCAGCACTTCACCAATACGCCCTGCATCTGACTCCACATCATCATAAACCTTACGTGCTTCGTCTGTCAATCCCTGAAGCCCCGATATACTGCTTTCCAGGTATTTTTTTGAGTTATGCAGAATCTGGTCTGCAAAATCCAGTGCATTTTTAAGCTCCGATTTGTTACCTTTTCTAACCAGAGATGTCATTGCCTCTGCCAGTTCCCGATATGCCTTATTAATTTCACTTATGCCTGCCTGGCTATTTTCTGCAATTACCTTTGCTGCTTCCAGTGCAGTTCTTAATCCGGCAATGCTGGACGGTGTATACTGTCCCTCATTTTTTAATATCGTTTCCGCCTTCTGAATCAGAATGTCAAGCCTTGTGTCCTCACTCTTTAGCAGCAGTCCCGTCACTGCATCCATTAGCGTGCGCGCTGCCTCATTTACGGTTTCCTGGCTCACACCTTCATTTGTATAAACCCTTTTTGCCTCTGCCAGTGCAATTCTAACTGCCTCAATACTCTCTTCCGTGTACGGTGCCAGGCTTTCTTCATCTGCCAGTATTGCTTCCGCACCATCAATGACCGCCTTTAACCCTATTTTCTGTGTGTCGCTTTCCAGAAGATTGCATACGGTAATCAGCTTCAGGAATGCCCTGTCTGCCTCATCCTGAGTTACCTCCGGCTTCTCAAGTACTGCTTTTGCCAGAACCAGCGCCTCCTCTACTGCTGCCCAGCTATCCTCTGTAAAGCATGAATTCTCCTTTTGCTGCTTTTCTAACTTTTCAGCCATGGCAACCGCAAGTCTCAGGCTCGTCAAATCTGCTTCTTGTGTTTCCCCGCCGCCGTTGAGGTTCTCAACTGCCTGGCGGATTCTCAAAGCAGCCTGCTCCATATCCTTTTGACTGGTACCTGCACGGTAAAGAAGGGGATGTCCCTCTTTTACAGCTGAATCCAGCACTTCCAGCTTCTCCTGGGGATACTGGCTTCTGTCAATTGCAGCTGCATCGGCTAGTGCATCTTTTAATTCCTGCAGATTCAATTTATTTTGAATCCGGATAAAAGACAGTACCGGATCCGGACCTCCGTCTGCCGCTACGGATAGGGTTACATCTCCTGCCGTTTCACAGGTAAATTCATAGTATTCCTCATTCCAGGGATTGTTGTTTTTCCAGGTATTTGCTGTACCAAGTTCTGTCGTCTTTTCTCCGGCCGTCACCGATACTTTCATAGGGCGGTCCTGGTTCCACCACTCTTTGAATCCCATACTTACCCGGTATGTGCCTGCTTCCAGAGGAAACGTATAACGGATTACCTGTCCCTGATTTGCATACCAGCCGGTGTCATAATTATCATTTATATTTCCGTTGTATTCGCCGTATTCCTCTTCATATCCCCAGCTTCCTTCCACATACTTCTGGTCAGGAGATTTATTAAGAAGCTCTGCATAGCGGTTCACCCGTTTATACTCCGGTGACTCCGGGTTGTTACAGTCTATGAAATACTGTACATTTTCCGGTGTAACCTGAACATCCACAGCTGCCTTGACAGCTGTCTCAGAAACAGTTCCCTCCAGAGTGACATTACCGGTAAATTCTATACCCTCCAGGTTCCATACCACTTTCTTTTCCAGTTTGTTTCCCATATTTGTCCTAGCTGTTACGGTATCCGGGAGTATTGGCTGTACACCGCTTATCGTATAAACCTGCTCACTCTTGTCAATTCTTTCAATCTTTTCTTCCAGCGTTCCATTAATTATTCTTCCGCTGCTAATTTCCAAAAGCTTTCCATCCTGGTCAGCAGACTTGGAAATGGTAATCCTATGTTTTCCTTCTTCCAGTACGCCTGTATGATAGATCAGCACACCGCCTTCTTTCAGATCAGATACCAGGGAAACTTCCTGTTGTTCCCCGCCGTCCACAGATATATTTACAATTGCTCCTTCCGGCGCCCGGGTTCCATAAATCTGTGCCTGGGTACCCTCAAATGTAAATTCTGCCGTACCCTCCGGTGCTGTGGTATATTTTCCCCCTCCGAAATCTGCTGCTGAATTCCCCCAGGACCCGGTATAAGTAAATTTATTCACATCTGAAGTCCACTCTTCTTGCGGCTTTTCCACATTTGCATCAATTACTTTTGCATAGTCATCAGGACTGCATATGGTACTTCCATCGTTTGACCTGATTATATAAGTAGAGACGGAATTTGACGGCAGTGTGACATCCAGTACGCCATCGGCTACATCCTGAGTCTCTGCCAGCTGACAGCTCTCTGAGTCTGAGGTGCGGTAGAGCTCTGCTGCTTCAGCATTTTTGAATGCGCTTAAATCCACGGTTGTATTTCTCTCCCCTTCAAAATTTTGAGCGACAATAACCAGTTCATCACCTTTGGGCGAGATAGCAGCACACATATTAGAATCCTGAATATCAATCATTGTGTAACCCGCCTTTAGGTATTTGCTGTACTGCATCATGGTATAGAGCTGTTTGGTCACTGCCCAGTAGCCCTCACCTGGAACCCAGTCTTTGCGGTTTCCGTTTTCATCCACCAGATTTGTATGGTAATCCGGAACCGGCTGTCCGTCTTTTTCAAAAACTGCGTGGATCAATCCCCAGTTAGAATTTGTCTGAAGACACTCATATTCACTGTCAGCCACCAGCCATGCAATCCATGCCGTAGGCTGCATATACTTCAAATCAGCCATTATTCCTTCGCTCTGGGATCGGGTATTGGCTGCATCCATAGATTCGTGGCACCCATCATAATGGCTTCCTCCGCCTTTGGTAACCTCTGACATCCAAAGTCCTTTGTCATACTTTTCTGCAATCTGACGCAGTTCTTTTCTTTCACTGTCGCTGCCGCTGTATGTATGGGCACTGATTGTATCCATATTTGCTTTTATATCATCATCCAGCCGGTTAAAGGAATTAATTGCTGTCCACAGACTCGTCTCATCTGTTCCTGTAATTTTTATATCCTTCAGATTTCCCTGGAATTCCTCTGCTTTCATCGCATTTAACATTTCACGATATGCACGTGACTGCAGTTCTCCCGTATTGAAAATGCAGCCTTCCTGCTTTGTGCTTCCTTCATGCCAATAACTAGTGTCCGGTTCATTCAGCGGTTCAATATAGGATACACCCACTCCGAATTTTGATTTTAAATTTTGATCCACCCAGTTTGCAGACCGCGCCAGGTACATGGCAAAATCATCGTAATAATCATCTTTCAGGTTGTTGGAATCGTTCCAGTATCCTCCGGTGGAAGTACCTGACTTGGTCATATAATAGGGCGGTGAGTTAGAAAACACTTTGTTGATAATAGTATTTTCTTCTCCGGTTTCCTGTGCATAATCATAGCGGTATTTGTTTGCCTGCTCAAGCATCCACAGCTGACCCGCATCACTCATTTCTTCGGTAGTTTTCCCAT
>NZ_JAWYAJ010000602.1:0-4391 GCF_034124845.1 Robinsoniella sp. | reverse complement strand
CCCACTCTTCTCCCTGTAAACGCTAATACTACTTGTATTCTAATATAAAACTACCAAAAAAGAAAGAGAAAAATGATACTTTTTTGTAAAAAAGTATCATTTTTCAAAATGACGCTCTAAAAAACCCAATCCGAGCACCTCTTTTGCATCGCTGACTACCACAAAAGCCCCCGGATCTACGGATGCAACTCTCTCTTTTAACAGAATGATTTCTTTTTTAGAAACCACACAGAAAAGCATATCCCGATGCTCACCGGAATACATACCTTTGGCATCCAGTCCCGTCAGTCCCCGCTGCAGCTCATTCATGATCTCATGCGCCACTTCATCCCTTAGACTGGTAATAATAAATGCAATTTTTGAATAATTAATACCTTCAACCATATGGTCAGAAATCCATGAAGTCACCAATATTCCAATGATTGCATACAGGGCAAGACTGATCCCGAAAATATAAGCCCCAATGAGCACAATAAACGCGTCAATCACCTGCATAATCTGAACGATGGAATAATGGCGGAGATAGTGCTGTATCAGGGATGCAACCATATCGGTCCCGCCTGTAGTCCCCCTGGCCATGAAAACCAGTCCGATTCCCAGGCCCATAATCCCGCCTCCAAAAAGGGCAGAGAGAATTAAATCTTCATTCATTAACGGGAAAACCGGCATGATATATAACCAGAAAGACAGACTGAACGTCGCAAAGAATGTCCGTTTTAAAAAACGGCCCCCTTTAATTTTCATTCCCAGGATAAAAACCGGAATATTTAATGCAATGTTTGTGAGCCAGAGCGGTATGCCCCCCTTTAAAAACGGATCTGTTACGGCTTTTAATACAATTGCCGCACCTGTAAATCCTCCGGTTACCATATTCGCCGGCTCATAGATTGAGTTAATGGCCAATGCCATAAGTGCAGTACCCGCAAACATCATTAAATAATCGAGATATTTCGGTCTTTTCCTGTGAAATTCCATGGGATTACTCCCCCTTTTCGCTCTGATATTTTGATACTTTTCTCTTAAATATCCTCTTTTCTATCAGTTTACCCAAAAAGTTCGCTTTTGATTCCACATTCATTAATGATGTTGCAGTTTGTCCCATTCCAATCCATACCCTGGCGCCCAGCTTCTGCCGGCAGCCCATTAGAAATTCTTCTTCATAAGGGCTTGGAATGGCTGCTATAATAATGTCTTCCGCTGAAGCATTCAGCAGATTCACGATGCTGTCTTCATCTTCTGTTGCATCATCCAGAGAAAAAGTACCTACGATATTCAGTCCTCTGTGCTGCTTTTTCATATGCTTCTGAAAAACCAGGCGCTCGGAGTCTTTCTCCGTCAGCAATGCAACGGTTTTCTCATGTTCCATTGCGTAGCTGCATATGCCCTTTAAAAAGCTGTTATCCTCAACCTCTTCCAATGACTGTTTCAAATCCTCGCCGCAGACTTTCCAGACTTCCTTATCCCCGATGATATTTAAATCCATCATCCCCATCTTGTCTGTCCACCCCGGCTCTTTTACCGCTTCCACCAGAACATTTGCAAATATCATTCCTACTGTGCTAAGAGAATCTGTCTCCAGAAATCCTGCCACCTTGCCCACTGCTTCTTCTACACTGTCATTATCGATCTTAACGCCCAGTATTTCTATACTCTTATTCATCTTATCACCTACTACCTTAAATCCGATTTAGGCGTATTTGAAAATCAATTCCTCACAACTGAGAAAGCAATTTTTAAACACTCCCTGGCAAATTGCATAATCCTGCATCGTAAAACAATGATAACAGACTTTACTTTTAATTTCAAGCAATACCTATTTTGTTAACATGTAATTAATGAATGTGTAATTTTTTATCCTGAGTCTAAACAATTTCCTATTTCAAATCATAAAAATTTATGTTAATATTTATGTATTGTATTTTTTCCGCCTGTTTCGCCATAACAGGTGTGATATATACTGATTTTGCCTGCCTATAGAATTTATTCTAAATAATAATAAGCGGAGGAAAGAAAATGATCTACAATGACATTAAAAAACTGGTTACCTATGGACTTCAAACGGGACTGATCGAGGAGACAGACCGCATCTACACCACCAATGCCCTTTTGGAATTGCTGGAGATAGAAGAATATGATGAGCCCCAGGAAGAGAATACAGACATTGATCTGGAAGAGGTGCTGTCAAATATCATGGATTATGCATATGAGCATGGTATTATGAAAGAAAACAGTATTGTCTACCGTGATTTATTTGATACGAAAATCATGGGACATCTGGTTCCAAGACCTTCTGAAGTAGTAAAAAAATTCCTGGATCTGTATGTGAGAGATCCAAAAGAAGCAACCGATTACTTCTATAAATTAAGCCAGGATACGGATTATATCAGAAGATACCGCATCAAAAAGGATATGAAATGGGAAACCCCCACTCCTTACGGTGATCTGGATATTACAATTAACCTTTCCAAACCAGAAAAAGATCCAAAGGCAATTGCTGCCGCAAAACTTGCAAAGCAGAGTGGTTACCCCAAATGTCTTCTCTGTCCTGAAAATGTAGGTTATGCCGGCAGAGTGAATCATCCTGCAAGACAGAACCACCGCATTATTCCGGTTACGATTAACAACAGCCAGTGGGGATTCCAGTATTCTCCTTACGTTTATTACAATGAGCACTGTATCGTTTTCAATACCCAGCATATCCCTATGAAAATTGAAAGAGATACTTTTGGCAAGCTTTTGGATATCGTAAAGCAGTTCCCACACTATTTTGTAGGTTCTAATGCAGATCTTCCAATCGTTGGCGGTTCCATCTTAAGCCATGACCATTTCCAGGGCGGCAATTATGAATTTGCCATGGCTAAGGCTCCTATTGAATCTTCCTTTACGATCAAAGGATTTGAAGATGTTACAGCGGGAATCGTAAAATGGCCGATGTCCGTGATCCGTATCAGCTGTACCGACACCGGACGTATTATTGAACTGGCTGACCATATTTTAAATGCCTGGAGAGGATATACGGATGAAGCATCCTTTGTCTTTGCAAATACGGACGGGGAACCACATAATACCATTACCCCGATTGCCAGAAAACGCGGCGATGCTTATGAATTGGACCTGGTACTGCGCAACAACATTACCACAGAAGAACATCCGCTGGGTGTATATCATCCCCATGGGGAACTTCATCATATCAAAAAAGAAAACATCGGACTGATTGAAGTTATGGGACTTGCTGTTCTTCCTGCACGGTTAAAATCAGAAATGGAACAGCTGGCTGACTATATTACTTCCGGCAAAGACATCCGTTCCAATGAGGATCTGGAAAAACATGCTGACTGGGTTGATGAGTTTTCTGCGAAATATGAAAAAATCGATGAAAGTAATGTAAGACAGATTCTGAACGATGAAATCGGTCTGGTATTCATGAAAGTTCTGGAACATGCCGGAGTTTACAAATGTACTGCAGAGGGCCGGGAAGGCTTTATGCGTTTTATCGGTACTCTGTAATGCAAAAAACGGCACTAATCACCGGAGCATCCCGGGGCATTGGACGCGCCATTGCCCTGAAGCTTGCCCGGGAAGGATATCAGGTAGTGATCACCTGCTTAAAAAACGGCGGTCTTCTACAGGAGACAAAAAATATTATTGAAAAAACATGCGGCGTCACCTGTTTCCCCTTCGTGGGGGATATGGGGGACCCGGAAACGGTAGATAAACTGTTCCGGGAGATTGCAGCCCGTTTTCAAACGCTGGATGTGGTTGTGAACAATGCCGGAATCTCCTATGTTGGGCTTTTTACCGATATGCCCCCTACGCAGTGGAACCGTATTCTGCAGACCAATCTGTCTTCCGCTGTCTACTGCAGCCAGCGTGCGATTCCTTTGATGCTTTCTAAAATGAGTGGTAAAATCATCAATATATCATCTGTCTGGGGCTGTGTTGGTGCTTCCTGCGAAGTCGCTTACTCATCCGTAAAGGGTGGTATGAATGCCCTTACCATGGCGTTGGCTAAAGAACTGGCACCCAGTAATATCCAGGTAAATGCCATTGCCTGCGGGGCAATTGATACGGAAATGAATCAATTTCTAAGTCCGGAAGAACGTGCTGCCCTGATCGCCGAGATCCCGTCTGACCGCTTTGGAAAAACAGAGGAAGTTGCGGATCTGGTGTATGACCTCTGCCGGAGCCATTCCTACCTGACGGGTCAGGTAATTAAGTTGGACGGAGGCTGGATTTAGCATTGTTTAACAATGTTGAGCACACAAGCATCTTTTTATATCCACATACTTCGAGGAGTGCCGCTTTGGCACTCCTCTTTTTCACTTATTTCAGGGTATATGTTTTTGGGTTTGAATATTTACCGTAGTAAATCTTAGAACCCACTTTGCGGT
>NZ_JAWYAJ010000601.1:0-15173 GCF_034124845.1 Robinsoniella sp. | reverse complement strand
GAAAAGCCCCCAAAATTCCCCGTGTCCCAAAATCTGGATATAATTTTTCAGTCCCACAAAATCGGATTTCAGCATTCCGTCCCAGTTTGTAAAACTTTTTATGACAGCTGCTGCCACGGGTACTCCCCTGACAGCAGCTATAATAATCAACACCGGCAATATGGAAAGCCATCCCTGAAGTGCTTCTCTGTTACAGCATCTTTTTTTCTTCATGTACAGGCTCCTCCCCGCTCACATGCCAAAGCCTCCGTTTACTGGAGCTCCTGCACTTTTTCATCCAGTTTCTGAGCCAGTTCATCGGGCGTCATTTTACCGGTAACAGCAAGGGTTCCAAGAGAGAAACACTCATTTGCAATATCAGGTACCATACTGTTATCTGTCCAGTAAGAATAATTTTGGGCGATATTATACACTTTTTCCATTACACTGTCCCCTTCCCAGCCAAGATCTTTGAGGGTAATATCCTTTCTCAGCGGAAGCATCGGATAATTTTTCAGCAGTTTCAGATGGTTTTCTTTGTTGCTTAAGAAAGAACAGAATTTTACTGCCAATTCCGGATTCGGGCAGTAATTTGCAACTGCAAGCACCTGTCCCGAGCCTCCGATTGCCGTATTGCTTTTGATAACAGTTTCATCATAATCCGGCAGTATGTAAAATCCAACCTTTTCATTTCCAAGGGCCTCCCTCACTACCTGTAGGATACCGGAAGTAACTCCGCCCAGCATAGCTGCATCCCCTTTTAAAAACCTGGATAAGGCATCCTGTGAGCTGGCGTAATCCTCGTTAACATACCCTTTATTGAACATCTCCTGGGCTTTCAGAAACGCATTTTTAAAGTTCTCATCCTCAGAGAATTTCTTTTCTCCTTTGCTCTCTGCCGCAATGTCTTCATTACTGGTTTTCTGTACCCACCAGGTTGCCATATCCATGGTAACCAGAGAATTTACCCCGGCGGAATCTGCAATGATGGGAAGGATTCCCGCATCTTTAATCTGCTGCAGCATCGCCATAAATTCATCCACTGTCTTAGGCGGATTCCCTTCCAGATCCACACCTGCCTTTTTGATAAGATCGGTATTGTAGATAAATCCGCAGATCTCCGTACCTGCTGCCGGATAGCCCAGTATCTTTCCGCCTTCTTTAAAATCTTCCGTAACCACATCCCAGCCCATAAGATTTTCCTTATCTTCCGGAGGTATCATATCCGAAATGTCCAATACCACATCCTTTAATGCAAATATCGGCTGTCCGGACCAGAGATTGACAATATCGGGACCGCTTTTTGCAAGTGCTGCAGCTTTATAAGACTGGTGCGCTGCACCCTGGTCAGGAAGCAGTGTAATCTCTACTTTAACTCCCGGGTTCTCATTCTCAAATTCATTACAGATCTGAGTGATGGGCCACTCTTCCTGAGGCTTTTTCTTGTCTTCATCAGAAATATAAGTCGCAAGCCAGATACTTAATACTTTTTCGTTTTGCTCTGTTTCCTCCGCTTGTTTGTCTTCCTGCCTGTCTTCTGTTGCTGCCTGTTCCACCTGTCCTTTACTCTCTGTTGCTGCTGTGGTGTCTGGCTTTGGTGATTCCTGCGTGCTCTGACATCCCGCTGCCATCAGTCCCAGGACTGCAGCCAGTCCAAGTGCCATAAATCTGTTTCTTCTCTTCTTCATGAAAATCCCCCTTTTCTTTTAAACGCGCACGAAAGCGTGTTATGAAATTAACTTCTGCCATTCGTTCATTGGAACTACTTGATCATGTTGTAATATTATTTTAAGATTTTCCATGCCAAAAGACAATAAAACAGATTGATACGTTCCTACAGGATATTGACCTGGGGTGGTGTAAATGTGGTGCTTATTCATTTCCATGGTAAATGACGCCGCAATATTTTGTAATCAGAACAACATATTGGAATTTGTAACATTTATCTGTGGATACTCTTCATATACGCACCCGGTGTAATCCCACAGATCTTTTTGAATGTTGTGATAAAATGACCTTCCGATGAGAATCCCAGGCATTCGCTGATCTGAGTGATCCGCCTTCCTTCTCTCAGATATTCTTTGGAGAGCGAAATTTTATATTTCAAAATATATGCAATGAGATTTTCACCGGTCTTTTTCTTAAAAAGCTTGCACAGATAGTCCGGATTCAGGTATACCTGTTTTGCAATACTCCCAAGTGTCAATTTTTCCCCTATGTTATTCTGGATATAGCGGATAACTTCCCCTATGAGAGAATCTCCGCTGTTTGCGCAACCAGCCAGATCATCCAGACTGGAGATCCATTCCTGCATACAACAGAATAATTCCTCACAGCTTCCACACTCTAAGATCCTGCCAAACATTTCTTTTAGCTTATTCTGCCTCTCCTGATTCGGCGCGGTCAGGGCAGTAAATACAGCAATAGTCTGTTTCATAGCCTCTTTTAATTCTTTTTCCGGTATCACCGGATAGTCCTGCAATAGCATATAGAGGGTCTTTACATCCTCCCGGAAAGTAGTCGTATCGTCTATAAAACGGCACCGCTCCATAGAGTTTTTGATTTTATCCTGTATTTCCCTGGTAATCAGAAGGTCTTCAAAAAAACAGAATCTGCACATGGGCTTATAAAACCGCTGGCTCAGGGCAATATCAGCCTGTTCATAATATTGGGGCAGGTCAAAATCATCCCTTGCCACCCTGACAATTCCAAAAGATAAATGCATGTCCAAATACTGGAACATGGTTAATTCCAGGCGGTTACAAATGTCTTTTAGCAGTTGTATACCCTCTTCACCGTAAGAAACCACTGCCCACAGCTTCGTACTGTCTGTCAGAAATACCTTGCCGTTCGCCATGGTTTCTATTATATTCTGACAGATTGCTGCTACGGAATACTCCACCCCTTTCACAGCGCTCAGGATTTCAACCTTTGGAATTTCAATGCAAACCAGAAAAACCGATTTATCTTCAGGACTCATAAAAGCATTTTCAAAGCGTTCCCGGACTGCCTGTTTATCCGTAATAAAGCCCCTTAGCACCAAATTCGCATATTCTCCCAGGACAGCATTGGCATTGACATAGCGGTGTTCTTCCATATCGGTATCTTCACATACCCGTTCCGCTTTTATCTCTTCCACGACCCTGGTGACTTCTTCCATTATATTCTGAGGCTCGATAGCTATTTTTAAGATATACCCGCTGACCCCCAGCTTAATGGCTTCCTGCAGATAAGACACCTCATCCACGCAGCTTAGTATCAGGAATTTGCAGTCCGGCTGTATCCGCTTTAATTCCCGGATAAAGATAAGCCCGTCCATTTTCGGCATCATAATATCCGCAAGCACAATATCCGGCACAATTTCTTTCGCCAGTGCAAGCGCCTGTTCCCCGTCTTCTGCTTCCCCAACTACCTGCAGGCCATACTCCTCCCAGGGAATAATGGAACGCATCCCTATTCTGGTCAATATTTCATCATCCACAATCATTACTTTTAACATGCTCATGTTCTTCATCCCCTTTTCTTACTGCAGGAAATACCATAGTTACGATACTTCCCATCCCTGGCTTACTGCAGGAAATACCATAGTTACAGCACTTCCTATCCCTGGCTTACTGCGAATCTCTATCACGGCTCTTCCGCCATAGTGCATCTGAATTCTCTGATTAATATTCCATAGTGCTATATTTTCCTCCTCATGGGCTTTTTCCCAGTTCTCCTTTTTATCCAGCAGTGTATCTACCTGCGCCTGCTCCATTCCAACGCCGTCATCTATGATTTCGAAGATGTAGTTTTCATTTGATCTGCGCCCTTTGATTACAATCACCCCCACCCCACGTTTGGGCAATATCCCGTGATTGATGGAATTTTCCACAACCGGCTGAAACAGCAGCTTTAAAATCATGCCGTCCATCATGTCTTGTTCCACATCAATTACATAGCTGAATTTATTCTGGAAGCGGATTTGCTGCAGATACAGATACTCTTCCACATATTTTAACTCTTCCTTCACTGTTACAAATATCCGGCTGTCAGAGAAATTATAGTCCAGCATATTAGAAAAAGCCAAAACGCTTCTGCTGATCCCCTCGGCTCCTTTTAATTTGGCCATCCACCTTATACTGTTCAGGGTATTTCGGACAAAATGGGGTTTTATCTGTGCCTGGAGCATCTTCATTTCCATCTGGTGTTTATTCTGTTCCTGCTCTTTGATCCGGGTGATGCTGTTCTTTAAATCCCCTGCCATTTCAGAAAATGCTTCCATCAGCCCTTCAATTTCATTTTTATCCACGGAAGTCTGAACCGGCATCTGAATATCCAGATTTCCCTTTCCGATCTCTTTGGTCATCTGATTCAAGATCCTCAATGGTCTGAAGATTTTCACGCGGAAAAAGACAAGCAGGATAGTAATGCAGATCACGCAGAGTAAGATCATAATATAATTCACCAGATTAATATATCTTAAGTCACTGGTCAGATCTTCCTGGGGTGAAATATTCACCATCTGCCAACCGGTATTGCATCCTTTTACTTTGACGGAATGCATAAACAGAATATAGGTCTGGTTGTGGTATGAGAATGTGTGGTATCCTTCTTTTCCCATGTTCAAAATCATCTTTTCCCTTAAATTCCAGGATAGTTCTTCATAGCCCAGCTTACTTCCATCTCCCTGGATGAGACACGCCCCTTTTTCATCAATGAGAAAAACGGATCCGTTTTCGCCAAACAGGCTTCTGGATAATAACTTTGCAAAGTAAGAGGCATCCATCCCTACCGCAATAATCCCCAGCTGTTGATCAGCTTTTAGTAAATTTGCCCCACAGTAAAGCTGTGTACCTGCTTTCGACAATATGTAATTATCATGTATGTAAAATTTGCTGGTAAATGTATAGGAATGCCAGAGCCCTTTCACGGTCTCGTCACTGCTAAACCCTTCACCCCGTGCATCCAAACGCCCTTCTTTCAGTGCAAAAGCAGATGTAAAAAATTCTCCCTTCTGGTTTTCAATGATATAGTGAAAGGGATAGGCATTTTTCGTGGCATCAGAATTTTTAACGATTTCATAGTATATCCCTGCATATCGCTGCTGAGTAGTACCCCCCTGCTCCCCGGACACATAATTTAACACTGCCGGGTTATTTGCAGCACTTTTTACAATATCAAATTGTGCCTGCAGTGCATTGCTGACACTGTAGGAAAGGCTTTCCGCCGTCTGGTCCGACAATTTATAAATCTTGCTCTCTAAAATATTCTCAAATACCGATTTATTCACCAGATTCTGTATCAGCAGCGGAAGCAGAAAAAACAGCAGCAAAAAGAAAATGAGTGAGTACTTCAGATGATACTTCAGCTTTCTTATCCTTCGTAATCCCATAGCCGTCCCCTCTTCTGTGGACTATTGTAGTAACCAGTTGTTATTCATTGTTTAGCACCTGATCACTACATTAGAGCTCTTCTAAAATTAATTTACTATCCTAATTATAGCACAATCCACCTTGAAGCAGGGATACTACTCCAAAGTGGATCTTTAAAAAATTATGCAAATTCTCTTGGATAATACTGGCGCACCTGCTTATAGAAAAGCTGGTATACCTTAATATTTTGTACTGCGATCCAACTGGCATAGGCTTCAAATCCGATTTTGCCAAACCGGGTGGAATCTATGGGGTCAGGATCCGTCACTTCAATGATCAGCTGTCCGTCGATCCTTAAAAAGCAGTGCCCCTTTACACTCCCTGCCTGGATATGATATACCTTTCCCGGAGTAAATGGAAACAATGGGGTGCCAACATTTAAAAGGTACTGGGGAGACTTTTCGATACCCGCCTTTCCTTCCCACCATCCCTGAACACCGGCTACATAAGCGATACCTCTTTCATTTTTCTCCCCATCCCAGCAGCCGTTCCACATAACATTAATATCATGGGTTGACGGTTCCAGAACCTTTGCGAAAAAATCTACCATCACATCTCCGAAAAAGTCCTGTCTGGAAATGATCATCCCCGGGTATTCCTCCGGATTCCTTCCTCTAATCCATCCATCCCGGTAATCCCACGCCCCTGTTTTCACCTCAAAATCACGATCCAGAACTTCCCCGGATACTTTTTCCTCATACAGCGGACATTCCGGATCAAACCACACCTCTTTATGCAATAACCTCATAATGATACCTCCTGTATATCACAGATAATACCCTTGATACACTTTTCCTTTCTCCAGCTACTCCACAACTTCAATGTCCAATAATCTGCAAACCGTTTTCACATCTTCAATCCAGTCTCCGTATACCATAATGATATGCTGTCCGGGTACCTTATCCAGGTATTCCTCTATGGGCATAGTCAGGGTTAAAAGTACAGCCGGAAAATCCGGTGTGGGTTCTTCCCAGCCAAGCTCGGTCCACTTAGGTGCCGCTTTTGCAGTTCCCCTTGATAAAAACAGCTTAAACTCTCCCCTGGTCTGATAAAATCTGGCAAAGGTAACTTCTCCGGTGCGGACCTTAGATACATTGCTGATTCCCGTATTAATTTCTCCAAGATTTGCAGCTCGTATTTTTACACCGTTCTCCGTAAATTCTTCCGGTATAAAACCGCATACTCCAACCAGCACTTCCTTTTCAAACACTTCATAATGTTCCATAAATGCCGCCGCATGTCCGGTGACTGCCGACAGCAATATGCTGGTAACTAAACCGTAAGCATCACATTCACAGATAACGGACAGATCTTTTCCAGCCAGAAGGCTTTGTGCAAGGCAGGGGTTCAGCCCCAAATGGTCTGTTGTTCCGTTTACACATTTAATGGAAATAGCGTCTAACTCACTTCCGTCTGCTTTACTCTTCATCGCATAATAAAGCCGGGCTGCTTTTTCCAATACCTGATCCGATATCTGATTTTCAAACTTCAGACTGCTGCGGATATCCGTAACAATCTCTGCTGCCTGTTCACTGGTGCATTGTGCCATCCGGTTCATAATCTCGTATCCGGAATAGTCCTCGATATCTATTCCTAACTTCTTAAATAAAGCCGTCTTGTCATAAGCGCAGGTATATAATCCCATATCGGCATAGCCAATCAAACCGATTCTGGATTCCCGAACCTTTTTGGCACAGGCTGCCAGGCGGATAAAATGGGCAGCTTCCTCTAAAGCAAAAGCACTGTCCGGTTTCTGCAGGATCACTTTTACGGTAAATCCAAACTCTTTGGCAACCGGAAGAAATCCGGTAATCCCTGCTGCTGCGGCAGGAGAATGAAGTTTTCCGGTCTTATCGGTAGTTCCCCCAATCCCCCATATCAAGAGAGGAATATGGGTGTAGTTTTTTAAAATGTGCATAACATAAGGCGTGATATGCCAGGATACAAAATTTAAAATAAATAAATCCACCGGACTGCCTTCGATCAGCCGACTGCACTCCCCCGCATCCTTTTCGGACATCACCTTATAACATCCCACCAGGTTACACTCCATATCCGATACTGCTTCCTGCACTTTTTTAATTACATCTTCCAGATAATCCTGGGGATACATCGCTTCCCCCAGATTAAGCATAATCACATTTAATTGTCTCGTATTTTTCACTGTTTTACCTCCCATTGGTATCCACCGAATCATGTCTTAAGCCACTGCAAATTGCAGCTTTGCTGTTTGTTTGATTTCTGCTGACATTTCCGTGTGCTGTCTTTCATAAATTCATTTTAGGGCGGATTCCGGTAAAAAACAATGAAACACCTTGCATCATAATTACAAAAAATTGACCGGTCACAATTTTGTTTCACTGTTTTCCAGATAACAATTTGTATAACCGGTCAATATTCTGTAATCATGTCAATATCCTGTAAGACTGCTTTGTCTGCAAATCTGATTTCCTGTAAGACTGCTTTCCTGTAAGCTTGCAATTTCCGATAAACCTGCATTTCAGTAAACATGCATTTCAGTAAACATGTATTTCCTGTAAGACTGCATGATCCCACAACAGGTTTGTTTAAAAAAATGCATTCCCTTATCAGCCAGTATGTTCACACACTTCCGCCTCAGATTCAAATACCGGTATAAGTGCACGGTACAGCGCCTGATAGGTCCTGTATTTCTCCTTATAGATCTCTTCCTCCTTAAAAAAGCATGGTCCGTCCCCATGTACTGCCCTCTTTACCCCCTCTTCTACCGAAGTGCAGATGCCCACTGCTGCCGCTCCCAGAATGGCTGCGCCCAGGGATGTGGTTTCCTTATTTTGCATAATGCGGATAGGCTTCCCGCATATTCCGGACTTTATTTCACACCAAAGGGGACTTGCCGCACCGCCGCCCATAGAGCGAATTTCCTCTGCTTTTACCCCAGCCATCTCCAATGTCTCCAAAATTTCTTTCAGCATATAGCCGATTCCTTCCAACACAGCTCTGGCCAAGTCTGCTTTTGTAGTCGCCAGTGTCATTCCATAGAAAACGCCTTTTGCCAGATCACAGGGGGATGGCAGTGGTTTTCCGGCAAAATGGGCGAGCAAAATCAAACCGTTACTTCCGGCAGGGGACTGCAGCGCCAGGTCATCGATCAAGTCATAGGCTGACTGTCCGGATAAATGAGCTTCTTTTTTTAATTCTTCAGCCAGCGTATCCCGAAACCATTTCAATACAATTCCGGCTGTATTGCAAAATGGCATATACAAAAAGCCATGTCCGTAATCCTTATAGATCGTAATCCGCTGGGGATTTTCAAAATCCGGAGAAGCAGTGTATGCCCCCACAACCAGCGCCGTGCCCGTGGTTTCTGTCACCATTCCTTCTCTGATATTACCGGCTCCAACCGCTGAGGCGACCTGATCCATGGCGCCTGTGGTAACAAGCGTCTTTGTGGACAGTCCGGTTTCCTCTGCCGCTGAGGCTGTAATATTCCCTGCCACTTCTCCACATCCACAGATTTGCGGCAGCTTATCTTCATCCAGTTTCGCCGCTTCTAACATCTCACCCCAATAGCATTCCTTCCGGATATCAAACCATCCGGCAGAGGATAAAAGCGACATCTCTGTGACCGCCTTACCCGTAAGCCGATAGATGAAATAATCCTCCAGCAATAAGAATTTTTCAGTCTTTTCATACACCTTAGGCTCATGTTTTGCCAGCCACATCAGCTTCGCCACCGGTGCTGCACCCGTTAATTCACCTGCTCCCGTGTGGCGGTAAATCTCATCTTCTCCCAGCTGCTCCCGCAGGCAGCGTGCCTCCTCCTTCGCCCTGGAATCAATCCAGACAATTGCCGGATATAACGCCTGACCGGAAGAATCAATGGGAATCAGGGTCTCGCCCTGGGTGGTAAAGGTAACGGCTGCTATCTGCTCCATATTTATGCCGCCGCTTCTCACTTTTTTTACACTCATGCAAAAAGTCTCCCAATAAACCTGCGCCGGAAGTTCTGCAATGCCTGCTTCCGGCGTAATCAGGTCATATTCACTGGAATCAAAAAATACCACGTCAAACAGCTCATTATAAAGGGTGCATTTCATCGCAGTTGTTCCAACATCAAAAGTCAATACATATTTCATATTCCGGCCTCCTTTTGTCTATTCTATCTTGATCTTATACCCCTTTCTAAATTCTGTCAATATATTTTGATTGTTTCTTTCATTTTTAGATTGTTCCCTTCATTAAAAAAGCGTCTTCCGGAACTTTCCGAAAAACGCTTTCCACTGTTTAGGCTTTGCACTACTTAGGCTTTGCACTATTTAGGCTTTACAGCCTGCTTAACCGATCAGGCAGAACTCCCAGCCCATTACTTCCGCCATCATCCGCAGGGCTGTCTCCCCTGCATGATAGACGATTGCACCATGATGCCCGCCGCCGGCTTTGCTGTATGCGGATAAAAATGCTGCAACCGGAATGTCCGGGCAGAACCATCCTCTCACCGTCTTTTCAAAATCAGGCGATGTTTCCGCCATTTCCACCATTTTTCCAGTTGCCATAATCAGCACGAACTTTCCTTCCGGCAATGGGTTTAAATTAACAAAAGCCGCACTGCCTTCCTTCATGCAACCGTAAAGTGCAGCCGGATTCCCAGCTGATGTATAAGGAAAGTCCAGTTCTGTAAGCAGGGGTTTTCCGGCACTGACACGCAGGTTAAATTCACCCATGTGACTTAAAAATACAGTATTTCCTTTCCAGTCCGGACAGAACATTTCTGCAAATGTTGTCTCTTCATATCCACTCATCAGCGCTGCCGTGAAAGAAGCCGTCAAAACATCCCCTTCGCCGGCATAACCGATTCCGGACGCCATGGCTTTGCAGGTCTCCATAAACGGCATCCTGGGAAGAGCAGGATTCTGATCTGTTGCCATAAAGTTCACGGTAAAAGCATCCAGTTTATTTTTCCCGATCCACTTTCTCACAGCCAGATTTACCCTGGCCGATTTTGCATATACTTCATAAGTAAGATCTCTGCAGGCAAACCGCTCACAGTCATTATCCCACTCCTCTTTTATTTCTGCATCTGTGACGCTTCCCAGGAGATTCAGACTTTCGTTAAAATCGTAGTCGATAACAGAAATCCCGGTGCTATCCTGCAGCACTTGATCCGGGAGCCTGAAATCTCCCATTCCCGCAAAAGGTTCGCCGACACGTCCAACCCGGCACTGCTTCATCCGGGCAGCCATCATTGCCCCTTTTGCCGCCTGGGCTACGTTACGGATCACGTCTGACTCCAGATAGTGTCCGGCAAATACCTCATAAGGCACCTTATTTCTTCTTAACAGGCTGCACATATCCTGCACTCCGTGAATTCCGTGGTTCTGCATGATTCTGCCTGCTCCTGAGATCCCGTCAAAGGAATAATCCGGTGTAGTATCCAGCACCAGAATCGGCAGTGTGGTATTTTTAAGCACCTGCTCTGATTCCAGAGATGGGGAATACGCCAGATGCAGTGTAATCACCGCATCTGCCCCCAGCTCTTCAAATTCCGTAATGGCTGCCTGAAATTCCTCCTGCTGCCTGCAGATATCGTGACGGATCAGTTCCAGTCCGGCATGTTCCAACTCCTGTGCAACCTGCTCCTGGAACCACTCCACATCCTTTCTGAGCCAGGCTTGCGTATCATCGTAGAGTTTTACGTAAAGACACAATAATCCTGCTTTTGGTTGTCTCATCTTATTATCCTCCTGAGCGTGCCTTACATCATTGATTCCCGCGGGCAACGAGCCAAGCGGACACGCTGGCGCGTCCATTTGGCGACTGCCGCGGGGGTTGCCGAACGTCCACTGGACGTTCGTTTAGCAACGACCGGAAGCGGAGTACATAAACCCCGCTGCAGGCAACGGGGTTTTTGACTCCGGCACGCTTCTGCACGTTTATTTATCGTAAGTATACTTTTCTTTGAACTGGTCTACATTATCTTTCGTAATGATAATGGAACCGGAATCTACAACAGGTGGAAGTGGATTAATTCCTGCATCCAGATAATTCTGTGTTACTTTCAGATTGCCGTTTACATAATCATGAAGCCATTTCACAGCAATGTAACCTTCCACATATGAATTCTGGGCAAAGGATGCCGCTACTTCTCCGCTTTCAATTAATTCCAGTGTAGCACTATCCCTGTCTCTGCCCACAATCTTAATTCCATCGATACCGGCTTCCCTGACTGCAGTAGCAGCTCCTACTGCGGACGGTGCCTGCATACCGATAATTCCCACTACATCGGGATTCGCCTGAAGTGCCGCACCTACAGCCGTGGCTGCCGTAGTCTCGTCTGCCTTATCATCCACTTCGGCAGCTATCTCAATATTCGGATGATTTTTCTCTAATTCATCCCTGCATCCTTCCATGTTGGAGATTGCAGAAGGCTGACCTCCGCTGATGAAGTTTGAAATGATAATCTTTCCCTTGTCCCCGATCTCTTTTGCCATCTGCTTCGCCATTTCCACTCCGGTATTATAGGGATCACATCCCAGGAAAGAAAGGCGGTTTGATTCTATATCCGTGTTGACGCAGATTACGGGAACACCTGCAGCAATGGCATTGTCAATAGCTGCCCCGGTCTCCTGGAACTGTCCGTGTACCACGATGCCGGTTACTTTTTTCGCTACTGCCTGGTCAATTGCTTCCGCTACTTTATCCGGTGCCAGATCCTGCGGACCTGCATAATACCATTTGGCGCCCAGACTGTGCGCAGCATCATTGACCCCAGCTTTTAATGCATCAAAAAATTCCAGCTGGTTGACAGACATGATCACTGCGTACTCTTCTCCCTCACCGGAAGCTGCCGTCTGACCGCCTGCTGCTTCTTCTGCTTTCGTTTCTGCCTTACCATCCGTTTTTTCGCTGTCCCCACAGCCTGCCATGGATAATGCCAGTACTCCTGCCAATAAGATCCCCATTACTTTTTTGTACTGTTTCATACGTAAATCCTCCTTTTTCCCTTTTATATAGTTTTACTAAGCGGTAATTCCGGACGCCAGACGCATCATGCCATTCTCTGTCACTTCATTCCCGCTGAGTTCCCCCGTAATCCTTCCATCGTGAAATACCAGTACCCGGTCACAGGCTGCCATAATTTCCGGCATCTCCGACGAGATCATGATAATTGCCTTACCTTCTCCAACAAGACGCCGAAGCAGCATATGTATTTCCGCCTTTGCCCCTACATCAATCCCTCTGGTAGGTTCGTCAATCATAATAATATCAGGATTTGCCGTCATCCACATGGACAGAAGCACCTTCTGCTGGTTTCCCCCTGAAAGGTTCCCCACTTTCTGCTTTACATCCGATAATTTGATCTGCATTTTCTGCTGGTATTCTTCTGCATTCTTTGTAATATGTTTATAATCCACAAGACCTTTTTTCACAAACTTGCTTCCGTTTGCCGCACTCATATTGTCTTCACTGCTCAGTTCCAGAAACAGCCCAAGCGTCTTGCGCTCTTTTGTTATATAAGCAATTCCGTTTCTTTTGGCATCAATGGGGCTTGTGATCTTAACTGGCTTACCGCCTATACGAATGGCACCTCCGGTCTTCTTTCTCCATCCAAAAACCGTCTCCACCACCTCAGTGCGCCCGGAACCTTCCAGCCCTGCAAAACCCAGAATCTCACCCCGCTTCAGGGAAAACGTCACATTTTTTACTTTTGAACCGCTGCAGAGGTTATCAGCCCGAAGTACTTCATCTTGTATTTTAGTAGTTCCCACCCCATAGTCGTAAACTACATCTCTGCCAACCATATACCGCACCAGATCATCTTTGGTAAGTACGGTACTGTTTGGAAATGTTGCCACATGTTCCCCGTCTTTCAAAACCGATATCTCATCAGCCAGATGCAGCACCTCATCCAGCTTGTGTGAAATATAAACGATGGAAACATCCTTTGCCTTTACCTGGTCAATCAGCTTGTACAGCAATTCTACTTCCATATCCGTCAGTGCAGAGGTTGGCTCATCCAAAATCATCAGCTTTACATTCATGGATAAAAGCTTTGCAATCTCAACCATCTGCTGGGCACCCAGGCTGATGCGGTCCATACTGTCCGTAGGTCTGATATGCCCAAGTCCGAACCTCTGAAGCAGGATCTGGGCTTCTTTATACATCTTCTTGTAGTCAATACATCTCCCTTTTTTCGGAAATCTCCCAATAAAAAGATTACTCGCCACATCCAGATGGGAAAAATTATTCAGCTCCTGGTATACAATGCCGATGCCTGCTTTTAAAGCATCTCCCGGATAGGACGGATTCAATTCCTGCCCCTCCATGATCATCGTCCCTTTGTCTCTCTTATAGGCACCGGACATAATTTTCATCAGCGTAGATTTACCAGCCCCATTTTCTCCGATAATGCAGTGGACACTGTTTTTCTTAATGGAAAGGCTGACATCATTTAACGCTTTTACACCAGGGAAAAATTTACATATATTTCTTAATTCTATTAAATTTTCCAAACTGCTTCCTCCTTTTTCGGTTTAGAGCGTGTTTTAAAATGCTTTCGTGTAGTTCAAACACGCTTTATGCAGCTGCTTTTAGTTTACGCTGCTTATTCAGCTGGTCAATGGCAACTGCGATAATTAAAATAGCTCCCTGGATCACCTTTGTATAGCTGGCGTTAATATCCAGCAGCACCAGTGCATTGCTTACAACCTGCATAATAGTAACACCAAGGACAACGCCTACCAGACTGCCCTCGCCTCCGTCCATGGAGACACCGCCAATGAGCAGCGCAACCACATTTCGAAATTCCAGCCCGGTTCCTGAGTTCTGGGATACGCTTCCCAGTCTGGCTGCCAGTGTCATACCTGCAAATGCCGCAACCGCCCCCGTCAGTGCATAGCTGATATAAATAAACTTTTTGGTATTAATTCCCGCCAGCAGAGCCGAATTTTTATTGCTGCCGATAAAGTAAGCCTCGTGGAAAAAATTCACGTATTTTAATACAAAAATACCTGCCACTATAATAATCAACATATAGATGATGGTAAACGGAACCCCCCCGGCTTCCATCCTTCCAAAGTTCTTAAATGCCGTGGGAAGATTGGATACAGTATTCCCTCCCGCAAGCACCAAAGCAATTCCCTGATACGCCATCCAGGTACCAAGGGTTGCGATCAGCGGCGTAATCTTGAACTGATTAATAATCACTGCGTTAATTGCACCCAGTACTGCGCCCGCCAGCAGCCCCGCCAGAATACCAAGCCAGGCTGGAGCTCCCGCTCCCATAGCCATACAGCCGATGTAGCTGGACAGGCACAGCGTTGATCCTACGGAAAAATCAATATTACCGGCAATGAGGGATATCGCCATTGGAATGGCGATCATCATATCCACACTCATACCCTGGATCAGGACTCTGATGTTGGCGCTGGTTGCAAAAGTGCTGGTACTGATCATCAGGAAAATCACCATAATTGCCAATATAATAGCAATGGAAAGTTCCCTCATCTCCAGTATTTTCCACAGCGTATTCTTCCTGCCTCCCCAGGCATCCTGCCCCTTTTCTTTCACTTCTTCTGGCTTTGCACTTCCTTCTTTCGTTTCTGTAACACCCATGTTTTATGTCCTCCTTTTTTGAAAATAATACCTTACCCCAATTTTACAAACCATTTTATACGCAAGTGTGTATGAAACACGCTCTAAGATTACTTCCCTCCTTTTCGAAATGCATCCAAAGCATTTTTGTAAAATATCTGTTCTTTTCGTATGGGATCATTTCCCATGGCATCCAGCATATTCTTA
>NZ_JAWYAJ010000600.1:0-15551 GCF_034124845.1 Robinsoniella sp. | reverse complement strand
TCTTTAGTTCCTGCAATTTATTATAGAAGGAGAATCTGAAAATAGTCTGAAAAGCCTGTTGGATATTAGAGCGTGTTTGAAAATTCATTTCCGTCAGATTCCATACTTCAGAAACAGCTCATCCAGCACAGAATCATTTTGCGCTGCCAGTTTCATTAACTCCAGATCGTCGTTACAGATTAAGATTCGATACAATTGGTTTAATCTGTTCATGCCTGTTTTTTCACCTCTTGCTTCTAACTCTTTTAACGCTGTACACATATTATATCCTCCCTGCTCCGTTTTAAATTTTTCTTTATCTTTGCCTGCCAGTTTCTTTTCACCTAAAAACAGAAATACCATATCGTATGTATCTTCATCCAGATTAGAAAATTTCTCTGTATGATGTTGAAGATATGATCTCAGTTTCTCTTCCTCACCCGCAAATCTCAGGATTTCAAATACTTCTCTGAGCCCCGTCCGGAAATTTTGTGGATTTACATTTCCGGCATGGACCAGATTAATATGATAGTCCTGTAATAAATGCCAGAACTTTTGCAATTGATCCGGTATATCAAGCATCTGATGCAGTTCCAGGTTCTGATTCCATGCTTTTCTCTGTCTTTTTCTTCCCCTGTTTGTCCGGAACCAGCAATGCTGTTTCCCCATTTAGCTGCTTTAACTCATCAGGTCTTAAAATTTGTTCTCCTCCAAATAACGCTCCATTGTACAGATCACAGAAAATAACCGGATCTGATAAAAAATTTTTCGTCGTAATATCTCTTTTTCTGGACATTGTTCCTCCTTATGCACAAGACCGCCATGCAAAAGAAGCCTCATAAAAAGCACAATTAGATATCTTCAGGATACCGAAAGCTGAATAAAATAAAAAACAGGTATCAAAAAGAATAAATGCCGTACAAAAGAAACATTCTGATAATACATATGCGATTCTCTCAAATGAATTGGAAATTAGCCGAATCGGCTGTAAGATTTGATAATTTATTGTAACATAAAGTATTTGAAAAATCAATAGTAAAATTTCAGCCGGCAAAAAAAATTTGCCGGCTGTCAAAATTCTGTCTGCTAATTGATTCTATACATATTTTTCATTACATATAAACTTAAAACTGCGGTAAATACTGCTTATTTGCTTCAAACATCTCATCCACCATGCTCTGGATTTCATCCATGCTGAGAACGGATGCCGTTAACGGATCAAATAAAATGGCATGATAAACAGCTCTCTTATCCCCATTGATACAGCCTTTGATTGCCAGTTCCTCACTTCTTGCAGAAGTGTTGGTCATCACTGCCAGCTGATCCGGTAATTTTCCTACCGGATGGATGGTAAAACCATTCGGCTCTACCGTTACCGGCACTTCTACGCAGCAGCCATCCGGGAGATTTTCAATATATTTTTCATTTCTCACATTGCCATTAAAGTGAAATACGGTTCCGTCCCCAAATAATGCGTTAAAGATGCACGCTGCATATTCCTGCCCCCGTTCTAATTCCACCTCATCTTTTTCCAGCCATTCCTGAATATCCTTTTTCCATTCATTCTGTCTTCTGAAGTATTCATTCAGTATATAGGCATGGGCTCCCGGGTTCCATCCGGTGGAATGTGTGCAGTATTTTTCTATCAGGTCCGGACGTTTCCGAAACCACGGATAATATTCGGAATTATGTCCGCTGCTCTCTGTGGGATAATAATCCAGATGTAAAAATAACTGATTCCTTACCTGTTCCTCGTTATAAATTGCTTCTTTTTCCACTGCCTTTTTAATTAGAGGATATGCATCTTCCCCATTCCATTCATATTTCAGGTAAAATGCCTGATGATTAATTCCGGCACAGAGATAATCCACATCTTTTATATCTGCTCCAATCCAGTCCGCCAGCATTTTTGCCGTATGCTGTACGCTGTGACACAGCCCTGTTATCTTTACTTTGGTCATTTCCTGAAGATAACGGCAGTTGAGCGCCATTGGATTTGTATAATTAAGCACATAAGCATCCGGGCAGATCCGCTCTATATCCCTGCAGATATCCAGAAGTACCGGTGCAGACCGTAAAAAACGGAATATCCCGGCAGGTCCTCTGGTATCGCCTACGCAGATGTCAACTCCATATTTTTTAGGAATCTCAATGTCTGTACGGAAAATATCCGGTCCGGCAGTCAGTACTGTGATCACAACTCCGTCTGCATCCTTTAAAGCGTCCTTACGGTCTGTGGTTGCAATAATCGTTGCCGGATAATTCCCTGCTTCTTTAATTTTATCACATGCTTTTTTAATAAATCCTAACTTTTCTTCATCTATATCCATCAGGCAGATACATGCATCTTTAAAAGCATCATAGGTCAGTACATCCCTCACCAGCTCCCTGGTAAAATCAAAGCTGCCTGCTCCGATAAATGTTATTTTCTTCATTGATATTTCCAGCCTCCTTTTATTTCAAATGTGTCTTATCATTGCTTTCTGTAAGATCGATTACAGAAATATTTTTTCAGACACTCTTTAATGTGATAAATGCATCAAGTCCTGTGGGCTGGTCCGGATTTCTTCCCAAAAGAATTGATTTTTCATATGCTGCCATCTGGCATACATAAATAAATGGAATTCCCCATGCCTCAAAACGTTCAATCCCTTTCAGGCAGATATTTGCATTTACGCCAAATTCATTTCCTTCATATTTTGATACCGTAACAATGGTACCTCCGTGAGATTTCAGATCTTCGATCATATCTTTTTGCAGCCGCTCTTCATTTGGCTGAACCAAGATCACCGTCAGCGTCTTTTCTCCATTTAATACCATGGGACCGTGGCGGTAATCCAGCAGATGGAAACACTGTCCCGGAAGCATAGAAATCTCCGTAAATGCCAGTGCACCTTCCTCTGCAATACCAATGGGTGCACCGTCTGCCAGTACAATGGCATTACTCCAGTCCTTTTTCGAAATATCCGCCAATACGCCGCGGTACATTTCCTTATACTCCTGGTTGCATTCCACAGCAGCTTTTACAGATGCTGATAATTCTTCATCTTCATTGTAAAAAGCGGTGAGCATCAGCATTGCTGTGTATAAATTTGTAACCGTTCTGGTCTGGCATACACTTTTGTCATAGCACCAATCCATCGTAATATCCAGTTCGCTGTAAGGCATAATATCGTTCTCATCCTTCATGGACAAAGAAATAACCGGATTCCCGTAATGTTCCTTAATATACTGCACATCCCTTACAATTTCCGTTGTCTGCCCGGATCTGGACAGTGTCACTATAATACTGTCTTGGATGCACGCTTCATAAAAATCCGGATTTACCAGATAATCTCCGCCTGCAATGGCATTGGCACTGCTCCCTTTACAGGAGCAGATGAGCTGCTGCCCGGATTTCGCCAGCATATAGCTTGAGCCGCAGCCGAAAAAGACAAATTTTCTGGACGGATGCTCTGAAAAGAAGTTTTTGATCTCAGCTTTTTTTTCCATCATATAGTCATAAGTTTTATTAAGAGCAATATGCTGCTCCATAATTTCTTGTTCTGTTAAATACATGTTAATCTCCTCCGATTATCTATTCTCATAATATTTTGCCAGCAGCAATGCGCCCTCTGCCGGTGTCTGTTTCGGCGCTACCAGGGTGACATCCAGCGGTTTCAGAAATCGTGCAAAAGGTTTTAATATCAGGTCTTCCGTCCGAAATAAGCCGCCGGAGTAGGATACCTTGCACCCTTTACCCATCTTCAGCTTTTCATGCACGCTTTTCACAATCAGCATCAGTTCATGCGCCGCATGTTCATATAAGCGGACAGCTTCCATATCCCCTTCCATTGCAGCATCCTTCAGACAGATCTGAAGCGATGCAACACGGTCCCGGTAAGGAATATAATCCTGTTCCAGTATTCCGATCAGATCATAGTCATTTTCCAACTGAAACTTCTCTTTCATAATTTCATATAAAGCACCTTTTCGGAAACGTCCGTCCGCTTCTTTTGAAAAACATTCCATTGCTTTTCTTCCCAGCCAGTAACAGGAGCCTTCATCTGAAAAGAACTCACTCCAGCCACCCGCTTTCGCACTTTCTCCGCTTTGGTTTTTCCCAAAAGCAATCGAACCGGTTCCTGCCACAATATTAATTCCAGGTTCCATTGTAAGGCTTCCCGCCCATCCTGCTTCCACATCGTTAACTGCTTTTATCCGATACTGCCCAAGCTTTTCATCCATGGTTTTGATGATTTTCCTGTCCCTGTCCCGGTGTTCCCCATATAACGGCATTCCAAAGCAGGTATAGAATTCAGCTTCCGCCTCCGTCTGCAAAGGCTTAACCAGGCTTTCGATTCCTTCTTCCAGGAGCATGATCAGACCGTCTTCCCCAATCTGCATATAAGATGCGCTTCCCCGTAATGTGCGTGAGAGAATTTTATTATTTTCATCTGCCAGGAGAAACTCTGTCTTCGTTCCGCCTCCGTCAATGCCTATATAATATTTCATCGGACCAACCTCCTGCCCTGCTATTCTTCGTTTAACTCCAGTTCAATTACCGTATCCGGCGTGGGATCCACCGTGAAAGAAAAGCAATCCGGAGTTCCATAATTTACAAATTCACAATCCGGAAATTCCTTTGCTACCCATGGGGTTAAAAGCAGCATTTCATACCCGTCAGACAGCCTTCTTGCTTTTTTTATCCTGCCCTTTACGCCCGGCAGACAGATCGCCCCTATGCTTTCTTCCATAATATGTGCATACAGTTTATTCCCGTTTTGTGTGTAGCGTCCCCATTCGGGCTTTTCGAATTCAGACATCCGGCAGCCGTAAATGCTCTCCGAATTTTCTTTCATCCATTCGCCCACTTCTTCCAGGATTTGTACTTGCTTTTTCGGTATTTCACCCATTGCATCCGGAGATATATTCACAATCATATTTCCGTTCTTACTGGTACACTCCACAAGCTTTTTAATAATCTGGGCAGAGTTCTTATAATGCTTGTCGTTGGGTGTGTAACCCCAGTTATTATTCAGTGTAAAACATGCTTCCCATGGAATTTCCCTTCCGGATGGCGTCCGCAGTCCGTATGGCGGAATAATCATCTCGGGGCAGGCAAAGTCTCCGGAAAAAATATTGGGTTCGTCAGTCATAACAGAACCATAACTTTCCCCATTTGCTTCCAGCCTTCCATTCATGATGATCTCCGGCTGAAGCTCCCGAACCATATGAACCAGTTCCGTTCCCTTCCACTCTTCTCCCATGTGTCCTTCATAAGAGAAATCAAACCATAATAAATCAATCTTTCCGTAGTTTGTCATCAGTTCCCGCACTTGATTATGCATATAAGTCAGATAATGATCAAAATGATGTTCTTTGCCTTTATAGGACTCATTTGCCCTGTCCGGATGATACATGTCTCCATACGCAGGGTAATCCGGATGATGCCAGTCAAGAAGGGAGTAGTAAAAGCCGATCTTTATTCCTTCTGCCCGGAACGCATCCACATATTCTCTTACCAGATCCCTGCCGCACTTTGTATTAGTGCTCTTATATTCCGTGTAGGCGCTGTCAAAGAGGCAGAAACCTTCATGATGCTTCGTAGTCAGTACTGCATATTTCATCCCTGCCGCTTTTGCAAGCTTTGCCCATTTTACCGGATCATACCGCTTTGGATTCCATTCATCGAAATATTTCTGATATACACTCTGGGTAATCTGCTCATCACTGTGAACCCATTCCCCTCTTCCGGGTATTGCATATAGTCCCCAGTGTATGAACATTCCGAATCTATCCTGCATAAACCATTTTGTCCGTTCTTCTCTTTCTTCTATAAGTCCCATGCTTCCTCCTTAGCCTTTGACTGCTCCCGCTGTCAGAGATTTCACAAAAGTCTCAGACAAACAGCAGAATATAATAATTGTTGGTACCACCGCCACGATAATGGCGGAAAACATCCCGTTTAGATTTTTTGAATAGGCTGTTGTAAACTGTCCCAGCAATGCCGGTATTGTCATTTTATCCTTACTTTTCAGCAGGATCGATGCAAAGTAAAATTCATTCCAGTTATTTAAAAACGCCATGATACCTGCAGTCGCAAGTCCCGGTTTTGCAATTGGTACAATAATCTTAAAAAAGGTTCCTACATAACCGCATCCATCCATTTTAGCCGCTTCTTCCATTTCCTTTGGAATGGTAAGAAAATAACTTCTGATGATAAAAAAGGTAATTGCAATTCCAAGTCCTGAGTAAACGAAGATTACGCCAAGCCTGGAATCCTTCAGTCCCATATTATTCAGCAGCTGGTAAATAGGAAAACTGATTGAGATCTGCGGAATAAATAATGTGGTTGTAAACATTGCCGTAATTGCACCTTTTAACTTAAACTGCATTCTGGCGGAAATATATGCTGACATTCCAACTACCGTAATACTGATCAGTGTAGAAATGACGGTTATCAAAAAACTGTTAAAAAAGTAAGTCTGTATATTTAATTGAGTGAAAATGGTAATGTAGCCATCAAATATCCATTCTGTAGGCAGTGCCAGACCTCCCGGGTTCCGTTTAAAGGAGGATAAAAATACCCAGAGAATCGGGTAAATGGAAATAAACAATACTACGGCTATTATAAAATATGTTCCAACAGAACCCAGCAGATTCTTTAATTGAAATGGCTGTTTGCTTTTTTTGTTCATCTTCTCTCCTCCTTTCTAATCAACTTCACTGGTTCGGAATCCCCGGTTGATAAGCCCCACCAGAACAATTCCCAGTATAAACTGAATGACACCTGCCGTATTTCCTCTTGCAAAATTCAGTTTTGTACTTCCAAGTGCCGTTTTATAAATATAATAGCTTAAACTGTATGTAGCATTATCCGGACCGCCGCCGCTGATTAACGCAATTTCATTATAGAGCACCAAACCATAGTTAGCAGCCATAATCGCTACTGTTCCAAGCATGGGCCGAAGCAGCGGAAGTGTAATTTTCAGATCAATCTGGGTCTTGGACGCCCCATCTACCCGGGCTGCTTCAAACAGAGAAGAATCAATCGAGAAGATCTGGGTCAGCAAAAGCAGACAGGAAGATCCACCGAACAGGATAAATGCAAAAGTTACACCCCAGAATGCGTATTTCTCATTTGCCAGAACACTGATATTGGAACCCGGGCTGATCCAGTTGCAGATCTCTGTAATAATACCTCTGGACGGGCTGTAAATATTCAGAAAAATTAACCCGATTGCCGCTGTTGAAATAATATTTGGTATAATAAATGCATTTCTTGTAAACCGCCATCCTTTTGGCTTTCTGGCGAGAACAAGCGCTACCAGAAGAGTAAACGGAATCTGCACTACCATTGTGAGTACAACCCATTTTAACGTATTGATCAGTGCTACCTTAAAGTTTGTATCCACGGTAAATAGTTTAATATAGTTGTCAAATAAGTGTCCCCATCCTAAGAACTCCGGATTGGTAAAATTCTTGTAATTCCATTTTGAAAAGGATGTAACAAAAATATTAACCAGCGGATATGCATATATTACTGCAAATAACAGGACACCCGGAAGCAAAAAGGCTAGTATAAAGCCATTTTTTTTCGTAAAAATAGATTTTCTTTTTTGCATGCTGTTCCCACCTTTATTCTGGTTTTCAATGCTTGAACGTGTGACTTTAGGATGGGCTGCTGTACAATCATGACTGACCGTACAACAGCCCATATTCCTATATCATTATTCTGCTGCTGCTAAGAAATCATTTAATTCCCCAACCACGCCGTCTACTGTTTTAGAATCATCTTTTAATCCTGCATATTTTGCCTGGATTTCGCCTTCTGCATCACCAAAGTTATTGCCAAGTCCAAGTGCCTGATAATCTGCACTCTGGCAAAGCTGGCAAGCTTCTACTAAAAGTTTTGCTTCCGGTGCTGTTACTTTATTTAACAATGCTTCATAATCTACTTTTGTGCTTGGTGCCATACCAATACCTTTTTCGATAATTCTGCTTGCTACTTCAGGGCTGGTCATGTATTTAATGAAATCGATACATGCTTTTGTCTGTACTTCATCTAACTTATTGGATACAACAAATCCGCATCCGCCTGACATAAGTGCTGCTTTTTTCCCAGCTTCGTCTGTAGGGAATACTGCCGGTTTGATGTTTTCTGCACCAGCTTCACAATCTACAGATCCGCCTGCATCCCATACACCATTGAATAACATTGCTGTTTTTCCTGCAAAGAAATCTGAACGGTAAGCTTCATCATCATCTCCGCCAGGTCCGAAGTTAGCTGCATCGATTTTCTGAAGTGCATCTTTCTGGATAAATTCTAAAGATCCTTTAAATGCATCGTTGTCAAAGCTTTCTACGCCCTTGCTTTCTGCATAGAAGTTTCTGGAGTCTTCGCTTCTCTGTAAATTACTTGCCAAGAGAATGTTTGTAGGCCATCCAGCGTTTAATCCAAATGGAGTAGTTCCTTTATCCACTAATTTATCAACTGCTGTATTGAAGTCATCCCAGGTCTGCCATTTGTCCGGTGTATCAGCTCCGGCATCATTAAATAATTTTTCATTATACCAGAATCCCACACCTTCGATCTGCTCACGAACGGAATAGATCTTGCCGTCTTCTGTGAGATTCTGATCGTAGCAGACACCAACGCCATCTTTGAAGTCCTGGTTTTCATCTAAATATGGTTTTAAATCCAGAATCATATCTGCTCCGGCTGCAACTCCTGTAATATCCCAGCCGCCGAAGTCTGCTATGTCGTAAAAGTTTCCGGCACTGATGTCATTCAAAGCGGTATTGTAAATACCTTCTGCCCCTGACTCATCTGCCTTTATTACAAAGTTATATTCATTTTTATGAGCATCCGCAAATTCCTGGTAAATAGCTCTCATCTCAGCTGCTGCTGCCCATTCTGATTCGCTCTGATAGTAACCATGTGTAAAAGTAATTGTGGGAAGGTCTGCATTTGTGCCTGCTTCCTTTGTCTCACCCGTTGTTTCAGCAGTTGTTTCTCCTGCAGTTTCCTTTGCTGCTTCTTCTGTGGTTTCAGCCGCCTTTGACTCTGTTTCTGCTTTAGTCTCCGACTTTGTTGTCGCGGTTTCTCCGGAACCTCCACAGCCTGCTAATATCATGGAAGCACCCATCGCCCCAGCCAGCGTCACCGCCATAACCTTTTTCAATTTCATACTAATTTCCTCCTTATACTATATAAATATTTTTTATTTGTTTCTGTTTTCTTGATAATCATAATTTACCATTTTTCATGAATGATTTGAATAAGCATAACTCTCTAATTACATCAATTTTTTTACCTGAAAAATGCAGATTTATTAAAAATGATGAATTTTTTACTATATCTGATTTGTTCGGTTATGCCAGTCAAAAAAACGTAATTTTCAATAAATCCCCGCTGCAAAATGCAGCGGGGATCCTACTGTTATTACTGTTTCTGAATTTTTGCCTTACTGGATAATCCTTTTCCTTTTAACAGCTTCTTATAGTCTGCTAATTTTGTTTTGGGAACCTTTACGGTCATTTTGGCATTTGTTTTCTTAAATACATTCTTGCCTGCGCTTGTTAATTTGGCTGATTTTATGGTAATGCTCTTTAATTGGGAAACACCATAAAATGCATAAGAACCTATTGTTTTTACATTCGAACCAATCGTTACGCTTGTAAGCTTTGTATTCTTCCTGAATGCATTTTTGGCAACAGCCGTTACTTTGTAAGTATCATTCCCGATCTTAACCTTAGAAGGTACACTGAATGAGCTGTAGGTCTTCTTTACAGGAGCCATAAAGGTTACTGTTCTGTTCTTTGCTGATGCATCCGTAACTTTATATTTTCCTTTACCAACCGTGTAGGTCTTTCCTTCTGCTGCCTTGATTGCAAAAGTTTTCTGGATGGTTCCATAATATTTACCCTTGCCCGTAATTGTAACCGAAGCGGTACCAGGATTGATATTATTTTTGAAAGATACGGAATAATCTGTATTTTTCTTTAATGTCTTTTTACCATAAGTAACTTTTACAGATGGTTTTAACGCCTTACCTGTATGGTTTTTCGATGAAGCAAGGCTTACTTTTGCCTTGGAAATTTTTGTTCCCGGTACGGTTATCGTACAGGTTGCCTTATGTCCGTTTACGGTAGTTGCAGTGATTCTGGCTGTTCCTGCATTAACTGCTTTCACGATGCCGTTCTCTACTGTTGCAACATGCGTATTGTCGGATGCCCATTTAACGGTCTTATTATCCGCATTGGAAGGCTGTACTACTGCAGAAAGTGTAAGTGTCTTATTCAGGTTCACACTTGCTGTTTTCTTGTTCAATGAAACACCGGTTGGTAAATTCTGTGGCTGTGCTTTGACTGTAATCACACATACAGCCGTTTTTCCATTAACTGATGTTGCCGTAATCTTAGCAGTTCCTGCTGCAATACCTTTTACCCAGCCATTAGCGACAGTTGCCACATCCGGTTTGTCTGATTTCCAGGTAATTGACTTATCTGCTGCATTTGCCGGCAGTACAGAAGCGGTTAACTGAAGCTGGTCACCTACTGTAAATTCTGCTGATGGAATGTTTAAGCGCACTTCTGTCGGGAGAATTACTTCCGGTTCGTCTTCTGCCTTTACCGTAACGTTGCAGACTGCGGTCTTTCCATTTGCAGTTGCTGCTGTAATCCGAGCTTCTCCGGCTGCAATTGCTTTTACTTTGCCATTTTCTACAGTTGCCACTGCCGGCTTATCGGAACTCCAGGTTACTGCCTTATTTGTTGTATTGTCTGGCTTCACAACCGCATTTAATAAGAGTTCTTCTCCAACTGTTAAATCAGCTGATGTCTTATCTAACGTAACGCTTTCTGCCTCTACGTCTGCCGATTTTGTGCCTGTAACCAGAACGTCCACATTTGTGGTTGCTTCAGTTCCTGCTGCCTTTACAGCCTTGGAATCTGTTTCTTTTACTTTTAATGTTAATGTTACTACCGTATCGTTTTCCGGTCTGATGATGCCGCCATCGATACCAATTACTTCCGGATTGCTGGAATTACTGATTGTAATATCATATCCATTAATTACCGGAACAGATACTTTTGTATCTTCTGGTTTTACCGGTGCAATTATTTTAATATTTTCTGCAAGTTCATTTGCGGAAGGCTTCTGTGCCACTTCAAAAATATTGATTTCTGCTGCGGAACCATAACCGCCTTTTGATGCCGTAGCATCGTTGCCGTCTACCTGCAGTTTAATAGCCGTAGCTTCTACCGCATCAAATTCTGCATATTTTACATCTGCATTTGCTGCCCATACGCCCTTTGCCACCTGCTTTTCATTTCCTTCCGGATCGCTGATAATCAGAACATACTTATAAATCGTTCCGTTAGATGCTCCGGTTCTTGGTGTGTAAGCAAATTTATTAATTGTCTTTGTTCCGTTTAAGTCAACTTTAATCCAGTGCGGATGTAAGTCAGGAGTATCTGTCCAGTTTGTATGCCATAAAGTATCCTGCTTTCCATCCAGTACATTGGAAGCCGGTCCTTCTCCTCCTGATTTTGACTGTTCGCTGTTTGCAGAAGCCGTCATTCCTGTACGGTCTAATTTTACAGAAGGTGCATAATTTACAGTCACGGTTGCGATTCCCTTAGCCTGGTATGCAGACTGGGCAATGATCTGAGCCACACCTGCTTTATGTGCTGTTACGGTACCATTTGATGCAACCGTTGCAACATTTTCATTTGAAGAAGTCCAGGTAATGCTGCTGTCGGATGGATCTGCCGGTGCTACGGTTGCTTCCAGTTTTGCAGAATCTCCCGCATTAAGAGACAGCTCTGTTTTGTTTAAGTTTACTGCTGTTACCTTACGGTCGATAACATTTACTTCACATTCCTTGTATACGCTGTCCGAAATAGATGCACGTAATACGGTTTTTCCTTCTTTCAGTCCCGTTACGGTTCCTTTGTTATCCACGGAAGCAATCTCAGGATTTGCGATTGACCATGTTAACTGCTTGTTACCTGCATTCTGTGGCAATACCGTTGCTTTTACAACTGCTGTCCGGTTACGGATTACATCAACTTTATCCGTTGATAATTCAACACTTGTTGCCGGTACTTTATCATCACCTGTCACAATATTGAATTCCACAATACCGTTGTGGCTGACGGTAATCACCCATTCATCGGTTGTTCCTTCTTTTTGTGCAACTGTGTATTTGTATGGTCTTACATAATTATCTTCTGCAAAACTTCTGTCTGCCGGAGATACTGTTACAAAGTTTACTTTAGGCTCTACTGCATTTTTAACAGTAATAACGGTATCACGAAGCTGTGTATCAAGCCCTGTGCCGTTCTTCATGCGCTCGCACATCTGCCATACATAATTATAGCATCCCTGATCGCTTAATCCTCCAGGGATTGTACCATCCCAGAGCTCTGTTTTATCCAGACGATAGTTGCTTAAGTACACATTTAAAGCTTCTGGTTTTTCTTTTATAATACCAAATACGTGTGGTTCTCCGGCTATCTTCACTGATTCGCTGCCATTGATTGCCGTTGTAAATTCCGTGTACTGGTTCACGTTTTTATCTTCAGAGGAATTCATCCAGTACCAGGTATCTCCAAAGGTTTCACAATATGCGGTTCCTTCTGATTTCTGAACCGGGTATACTGCATCCAGTGCAGATTTCAGACCTGCTTTGCCAAGGTTTTCCTTTACTACCAGATCATAGCCTGCCAGTTCTTCATCGGGACAGTTTGATGGTACATAAGGTACGATTCCATATTGTCCGGTCTTTGGATACAGGTTGGAATAAGTTGTATCAAAATTGAAGTTATTCCAGTTTTCTGCTCCTACCACAATTGCTTTTGTTCTTTCCAGCATCTCTTCTTTTGTTGGAATTTTCACTTCTTTGTTTACCAGTTTCTTAAGGAACGGAATCATGGAATACTGGTAAGTCGGGGTACGCATGCCTTTTGTCGCATTCGAATACCACTGTGCTTCTGATTTAAAGCAGGTTGCTCCCTGGCTCACTGCACGCACAACATCCTGGGTATACATATTTTCCGGCCATGTAAGACACTGTTTCCATGCATCTCCGCCGCTGCCTGCGTCAAAAAGTGCACCGTTGCTGTCTAACTGCCAATGCCACCAGTCAGAAGCGATTCCCCAGTTTTCGCAGTAATCTGTCATCCACAATCCTTTAAACAAAGCATCTGTATTTGCTGCCTCACTTCCGTAAGACTCTTTTGTCATCAGGGAGATGTACTCTTTGTATTCCCGCATCAGACCAGACAGTTTGTCATCCTGTGTCAGCCAGTCATACAGCACGCCGTTTGTACCAAAGATATTGGTATCGGTCCACATCATGCATACACCGTGGGATACGCCTAAACGGATCATATCCATAACATAGCTGCGGTTGTCCCCTGCAAATCGGTTATACATTTCGGCTGCATTAAATCCAACCAGATATTCATTGTTATTTGCCAGTTCATTCCAGAATGATAATGGAATAGTGGTATTTACATTTGTTTCTCCATTTGCAATCTGAACGGCACATGGGATTTTATTTTCATTACATAACTCTACATTCTTTTTAATCCATTCTCTTACTGCATCGGTGCTGTTTAAGCTTCTCTCTGCAATTAACAGAATCACGGTATTGTCCCTTAATTCTTCCGGAACGGTATTATACAGCATTACCGGACTATCAACACGTTCATCCCCATAATAGTTCTTATTTGCGTCTAATCCGTCTTTTCTCGGTGCATCATCACTCCAATAGTAATTTTCCAGATACATAGGATGATCATTGCTGACCTCATAGCGGATTTCTCCTCTCTGAAGTTCCCCTACGGTTACGGATAATTCACCTTTTGCACCAGATTGTGTTTCCGCTGCGATCGTTGCAGTTCCATTTTTAACACCTGTAATAATGCCCATTGCATCTATCGTTGCAATATCCGGATTTTTAGATGTATATTTTACAATCCTGTCTGTGGCATTTTCAGGTACAAAAGCAGTGCTGACGGTTGCTTCTTCACCCACAGAAATACTAGTTTTATCCATAGACAGATTTAAGGATGATGCATTAACTAATTCCGCTTCTTCATAGTTTTTGTCCTGAGTCAGCGCTTTCATGACTTCCATGTAGTCATTTTCTGTATAACCGATACGCCAGATTCTGGTGTCGTCAGTGCCTACCTTAAGGGAAATCGTTCCATCAGGAGCCATTACGGTTTTTCCGGATGTGTTAGCCTGCAATGCGCTGTACCAGATTCTGAATTTTCCTCCTGTTGGGCTGCCTGACTGGTTGTCGTAATAGAACGTAGAACGGTATATCTGGAAATCATCCCAGGTACCCGATTTTCCTGCCCTTAATACCGGCTGTGTTCCTGCCTGCTCCCAGTTGATTCCGTCTCTGGACTTGGTCAGGTATAATACGGATCCATCGGGATTGGATGTGGAGAAGCACTGGGACAGTCCCCAATATTCCTGTAACTCCGGTATATATTGAATATCCTGATGCCATGGCCAAAGCTGTCTGCCATTCTCATCTTTCCCAAGGAAGTTCTTTACTTTTTGTGGCTCAGACCAGTTAATTCCATCTTCTGACCATCTCATATCGATGAATTTTCCGGACTGGTTGTATCCGCCGTCACCGGAATTCTGTGCCCACATTACATATATGCCGCGGAATTCGTCATAGGTAAAGGTAGGGGAAAGCATTCCATAACGGTCTGTTTCGCTGATTGCCGGAATGAAATCAGTATCTCCGGTTTCCATTCTTGCTACGGTATCAACTGTTGTGGCAATATTGCCGTCTTTGTCATAAGGAACTCCCCAGTTAATTCCATCATAAGAAATTCTCAGACGGATCTGGCAGTTCTGGTCTTTTAAATCGTCATCAACACCGCCGCCGTCATCTGCCCAGTTCCAGTAAGCTAGTAAACGGTCATTAACGGAATCATATAACAGATCAGCATCACAGTTATGATATCTGGTTGATGGCGGTTCCGGTTCTATTGGATTGGAAATTCCTTCCGGTTCTACCCAGGTCTGTCCATCTTCTGATGCTACAATGTATGGATTTTCATACTGTGAAGTAATCATTGTGTTAGGTGTGTAAATCATCCAGTATTTATAACCGTTCCATGGCTGGTCAAATACCTGGATATCAGGATGTGTCACCTGTCCGCCAATGTGCTTTAAGGTACCGTTGGCATTCTTATTGGAATCCAGATCCTGGAAATGAGTTGGCATATCTAAATATACTTCTGCATTTTCAAAAGCATTTGCCTCATATGGTTTGGGTTCTGTGCTGAAATAATAGCCCATTACCTGTAATTCTACGATATGGTTTGTGGTTCCTTTGTTTGAACCAGCCATATATACACGGACATATCGTCCCATAGTTCCCTCTGGAACTGCAAATGATTTTCCATTCTGGGTTTCTGCGTAAGTATCATCACTGCCTGCACCCAGTCCATGTTTGTCTGTCTTATCCGAATTATAAATGATAGTTGGATTACTGAAGTCTGGGTTTTCGGAAACCGCAATTACGGTGCCATTGTATACTCTGGAGTCTCCC